>DFGB01000036.1:0-7706 GCA_002371135.1 Verrucomicrobia bacterium UBA3761
TCTTCCCTCTTCCCTCTTCCCTCATGAAACCCAAAGGCCCAAGAGAACTCGTAACCGGCGGCGAATGGATATTCGGGCGCAACTGCGTGGAAGAAGCGCTCGCCGCCGGGCGCCGCACGGCGTCTGAAATCGTCCTCCCGCCGGAGCATCCCGAGGAAGACGCGCAGTTGCGCCGCATCCGCGACGAGGCAAAATCGCGCCGCCTCGTCATCCGCACGATGGAGCGCCAGCAGCTCGACAAACTCACGCGCTTCGGCCACCACCAAGGCGTCGCGCTCAAGACGACCGGCTACCCGTATGTCGGCTTCGACGAACTCCTGCGCGATGTGGAGGCGGACGAGAACGCGCTTGTCATCGTCCTCGACCATCTTGAAGACCCGCAGAACGTGGGCTCTATTCTCCGCACCGCCTGCGCGGTGGGCGCGACCGGCGTCGTAATCCCCGACGACCGCGCCGCGTGGATCACGCCCGCCGTCGCGCGCGCCTCCTCAGGCGGCTCGGAATACATGAAGGTCGCCCACGTCGTAAATCTCGTGCGCGCCATCGAGGCGCTGAAGGAGAGCGGCATGTGGTTCACCGCGCTCGACTGGGGCAAGGACGCAAGGGAATATACGCAAATCGATTTCAAGGGGCGCGTGGGGCTCGTCATCGGGGCCGAGGGCGACGGCGTCTCGCGGCTCGTCAGGGAGAACTGCGATTTCGCGGCCGTCCTGCCTATGCCGGGCGGCTTCGAATCCCTCAACGCCGGCGTCGCCGCCGCCGTCACGATGTATGAAGTCCTCCGCCAGCGCAAATAGCCGAAAATCGCCATGAGGAGTTTTTTCAAAGGTGTACGCCGCAGAATCGGCAAGCTGGACGCGGAACAGCTTCGCGAGCAGTATAACCTCATCGCCGACGAAGCCGACTTCCTCGAAACGCTCTTCCTCACCAACTCCGAGGGCGTCATCGTCCTCGACCAGCATGGCATCGCCCTGCGCAACAACCCGGCGGCCGAGACGCTGCTCGGGATGGACGTGGCGCAGGCTCTGAAATTCCTCGCGCCTCGCGTCGGCGAGGCCACGCGGCGCGAAATCGCCATCTCCTACCCGGAAGCGAAGACGCTCGAAATGCGCACAGTCCCCTTCAAGGCCGGCACGATAGTCTACTTGCGCGACGTCACCGCCGAAAAGAAGCGCACCGAGGAGGAATTGCGCGCCGGGGCCACGAAGGCCGTGCGCGACCTCGCCGCCGGCGTCGCGCATGAAATCGCGAACCCCCTCAACGCCATTTCCCTCAATCTCCAGCTCCTCGAACGCGACTTGCCCGGCGACGCCTCGCTCGTTACGTGCCGCCAGCAGATTGCGCGCCTCGAGCAGATCTTGCGCTCGTTCCTCCAGGCCTTGCGCCCGTCCAAGCCGAATCTCCTTCCGGGCAGTATCGCCGAACCTCTCAAGAACTGCCTCGCCGCGATGAAGCAGCAGTTCGAGGAGCGCCGCATCTCCGTCACGCTCGACGTTCCCGCCGCCCTGCCCAAGGTCGCAATCGATCAGAACCAATTCGAGCAAGTCTACTTCAACCTTCTCAAAAACGCCATCGAGGCGTCAGGCGAGGGCGGCAGGATAGATATCGACGTCCTCAGCGACGACAACGACGACATCGTCACCATACGCGACAACGGCGAAGGCATGTCCAGCGAACAGCTCGCGCATCTTTTCGAGCCCTACCGCACAACGAAGAGCAAGGGCACCGGCCTCGGCCTCATGATAACCGAACGCATCGTCCGCGACCACGGCGGCTCCATCGGCGTGGAATCCAAGCCGGGCGAAGGAACGCTCTTCACAATCCGCATCCCGCGAATCGAGCGCCGCATCCGGGCGCTGGAACAGTCCTAAGTCCAATGTCCTAGATGTCCTAGAAATCCTAGAAGTGCTAGAAAATCTCGAATCACCTCTTCCCTCTTCCCTCTCATGCCCACTATCCTCATAGTCGATGACGAAAAGCCGACGCGCGATGTAATGGCGCGGATTCTTTCGTCCAAATACGAGTGCCTGACGGCTCCCGACGCGGCCGCCGCGCTGAAGATTCTCGCCGAGAAGAAGGACGTCGCCCTCCTCGTCACCGACTACCGCATGCCCGGCGACAATGGCGTCGAGCTCATAAAGAAGGCGAAAGCGCTTTCCCCCTCCATTTCCTGCATTTTGATTACCGCCTACGGCGAGATCGAGCTCGCGGTCGAAGCGATGAAAGACGGCGCGGACGATTTTCTCGTAAAACCAATCACCGACATCGCGCAGCTCGAAATGCGCGTCGCCAAGGCCATCAAGACGAATTCTCTCGAAAAGAAAGTCGTGGAACTCGAAACGCGCTTGCAGGAGAAAGCGGACCTCGCTGGCTTCACGGGCTCGTCGCCGGCGATGGAGAAGGTCTATGCGCTGATAAAAAAAGCGGCGCCGTCGGATGCGAACGTGCTGATTGAAGGGCCGAGCGGATCGGGCAAGGAGGTGGCCGCGCGCGCCATCCACGCCGCGTCTCGCCGCGCCGCGGGCCCTTTCGTCGCCGTCGAATGCTCCGCGCTCCCCTCGACGCTCCTCGAGACGGAACTTTTCGGTTCCATCAAAGGCGCGTACACTGACGCGCGCGACAGGGCGGGCTGCTTCGAAACCGCAAACGGCGGCACGATCTTTCTCGATGAAATCGGCGAAATCGACGCCTCCGTCCAGGTCAAACTCCTCCGCGTCCTTGAAACCCGCACCTTCCAGCGTGTGGGCGAGACGAAGGACCGCCATTCCGATTTCCGCCTCGTCACCGCCACGAACAAGGACCTCGCCAAGCTCGTAGCCGAGGGCAAATTCCGCGAGGACCTTTTCTACCGCCTGAACGTCATCGACCTGCGCCTGCCGCCGTTGAAAGACCGCCCCGGAGACGTCGCGCTCTTGGCCGCGAAGTTCCTCAAGGAGTTTGCCTCGCAGAATGCGAACGCCGTCACCGGTATCGACGCCGCCGCAATGGCCGCGCTGGAGCGCTATCCCTGGCCGGGGAACGTCAGGCAGCTGAAGAACGCCATCGAGAAAATGGTCGTCCTCTCTTCAGGAGGCAAGCTGACGCTCGACGATGTTCCGATCGAGATTCGCGATTTTTCGCCGCCGGACGCGACAAGCGCGCCACTTCCCTCTCCCCCCTCCCCAGTTCCCTCTTCCCTCAAAGACGCCGAGCGCGAGAGCATCCTCGCGGCGATTCGCGATTCCGCCGGCAACATCACCCGCGCCGCCGCCAAACTCGGCATCTCCCGCCGCACCATCCAGCGTAAACTCAAGGCTTGGGGGCTGTCGTGATTTCCCGATTTTTCGATTTTTATCGCAGAGACGCAGAGACGCAGAGCGCGCAGAGAGGACTTTTCAACTTTTCATGCGGTTTTTTCTCTCTCTGCGCACTCTGCGTCTCTGCGATAAAAAAGGAAGGCTTGAATCCAATCGAGGAATCGAACAATCGAGAAATGGAAAAATGAAAAGATGTTTTCTTCTGTTCTTTGCTTTGGCCACTGTGTTTGCGGCGATAGGCGACGAGTTCGCCGACTACTTCGAGGCGCGCAACCGCATGGCGAATTTCGTGCTCGTCCCGCCTCCGCCGGGCGAGGAGGGTGCGCTTGATTTGCGTCTCCCTGACGCTACGGCGCATATGCGCTGCCCGTTTTGCGAAGGCCGCAGGGAGTGCGTCTTGGAAGAACCCAACTACGGCCAGCTCGATGGTCGCATAGGGGGACCGAAAAAGAAGAAGCTCCGCTGCCCCTTGTGCAAGGGCGCCGGCGGTTGGAAGGCCTTTGAGGACCCCGCGAGACGCTCCGCCGACATAGCGCGCGGCCTTGCAGAGTTTTCCGCGAGCCACCAGTCGCGCGGCGAGGTCGCCGAGGGTGGCGCTTTCATCCCGCGCGACTTCGCCGCCGCCGACAGAAAGACCCTCAGGCGCGTCCAGGAGGCTTTCGGCAAACCATGCTCCCAGTGCAAATGGTCGGGGATCGTCCAATGCAGGAAATGCGGCGGCAAGGGCGTCGTCAAGTGCGGCGCCAAGGATTGCAAGGGCGGCTGGCTCGTCACGAAGACCACGACCACCCAATCCCATTCCGGCGGCGGCATCCGCGGCGGCAACAGTTCTTTCCACAGCGTCGGCTCGCGCAGCCACCGCACCACGAAGCGCGAAACCGTCACCGTCGTCCTGTGCCCCGAGTGCGGCGGCGCCGCGCTCCGCCGCTGCGAGGAATGCGACGGCGAACGCGCCAAGGTCTGCCAGAGATGCGCCGGGACGGGCATAAAGCAGAAGCAAAACTGATTTATCCCATGTCGGCCACATCCGATACGCCTCCATCGCTGCCGGGCCTCGCGATGCACGAAAAGCTCGGCGAGGGCGGCATGTCCGTCGTTTGGCGGGCCACCGACCTAGCGAGCGGCCTTTCCGTCGCCGTGAAAGTGTTGAAAAGCGAATTCGCCCAAAGCGAAGAGGACCTCGAACTCTTCGCCTCCGAATCGCGCACGATGGAGAAAATCACCCACGAGGGAATCGTCAAGAGCTACGGCCTGTTTTCCCATGAGGGGCGGCTATACTATGTGATGGAGTTCGTCGACGGCTACAGTTTCGCCCAGCTTCTGGCGCGCAAGCGCCGTCTCCCGGAAAGCGACTGCCTCCTCATCTGCGAATCTGTCGCCGTCGCGCTCGACTACGCCTGGAACAACTTCGGCATCGTCCATTGCGACATCAAGCCGGACAACCTCATGATCAACACCGAAGGCGTCGTGAAAATCACCGACCTCGGTCTTGCGCACACTTTCCATTTCATCAAAGACGGGCAAATCGCCGTTCCCGACCACATCACAGGCACGCCTGCATACATCTCGCCCGAACAAATCTACGGCGACGTCGAGCTCGATTGCCGCGCGGACATCTATTCGCTCGCCGCGACGCTCTACCATCTCTCGACCGGCCGCGTCCTTTTCTCCGGAGTCGATACGGAAGCGACGATGCGCGAGCACTGCGACGAGAAAAGCCAGGCTCCCTCGCCGCTGGAGTTGAATCCGTCGCTCTCGCAGGGTTTCGCGCAGCTGCTAGAAGTAATGCTCGTCAAGAACCGCGACTATCGTCTGCGGACGTGGCGCGACGTGTTCGCCATGTGCCGTCAGGTAGAGGAGGGCACCGTATTCAAGCCCCGCCCGTCCGCTGCGGTTGCAGCATCGTCGGTTCGTTGAGCGCTAGGGCCTTGGCTTGCCCAAGGCCCTAGCGCTAAGGAACATCCCCCAGCCGAAGGCTGTCCGCGAAGCGGATGCCCTAGCAGGGGTGCGCGGTCCTAGCGCCAAGGAGGCGCGGCTTTAGCCGCGCTAAGTCGAACGAGCAGGGGTGCGCGGCTGAAGCCGCGCCTCCTTGACGTTAGGGTCTCTCCTACTTCCTACTTCCTACTCTGGCCGCACTGAAGCGCGGCCCTCCCGCCAGCTACTTCACTATAATCAGCAACCCGGGCGGGATGTTTGCGACTTCGCACGCGACGCTCGCGCCTTCCACCTGAACGCCGAACATGTCGTATACCGGCGTTGCGGCGTAGACGTCGGTCGCGGCGCCTGGCGTCCATTGGACGCTCAATTCGCCATTTTCGCCGCCTGCGATCGCCTGTTCGTTTTTCGTCCACTTGTAGGAGACGGCGCCCGATGCGTTGGCGACGAGGGTGACAGAACCCTGCGATTTCGAGACGCTGCAATTCTGCGGACGCACGAGCCACCTTTCCGCGCCGTCCACTCCTTTGCCGCCATATATGAAGGGCGTATCGTTGTTCCCTTTCACGTAAGTATCCACCAGCGGCGCTGCCGATGGATTTACGGTATCGAAAAGTCCAATCGTACCGTCCGCGCCTTTATACGGCAGGTATTCGTGCACGAGCGTTTCCACGTCGTTTTCCGTCTCGTAGATGCGGAACGAATAGAGTTTCATGTAAGCCTCAAGGGAGAACGCTGTCCCATTGGCATCCGTTATTGCCGCGAACAACCCCATGGGATGTTGAGACTGGGTGGCGCTTGAATAATTGCCGTTTACGCCGCCGTTGAGGGCCTCCTCTGCAACATCGCCGGTGACATAATACATTTTCTTCTCCACGGCATCGATGATTGCTTTGTGACGGCCCAAATCAGGAGCACCGAAAGATTTTGTTTTGTTCACAGACGCACTGTCGTGGCGCATGGTAAACTTGGTGCTGGAATTCACGTAAGCCGCAGCTCTGTTGTCGGTGGAAGTGTGCGCACCGAATATGACGCCATGCGTGCCGGATTGGTGGTATGTATACGCAAAGTCAATTTCGACGCGGGTGGTGTTTTTCATGTGGTAGCCGGTGTTGATGCCTTGCGTGCCGTCGCTTTCAATATACGCATCCTGCTCGCCGTCGATATTGCCGCCGTAAGTCGGAACGCCATCTGTGGCGCTTTCGATGAAGTCGCCGGAAGTCGTATCCTTGAACCCCGGAACGCCGTCTTTCACATACGGTATGTAGTCCTTGACAGGCTTGCCGTCCGTGAAGAATTTGATGCGGTAGATGCGCGACTTGGAGTAGTGGTTTGAAAAACTCTTGCCGTTTGCATTGTTGCAATCTGCGAAAATGCCAATCGGGATTGTGGATTGCGCAACGGGCGCGGCACCGGCGGCAAGCGTTGCGGTTTTGTTCGTCACGTTGCCGGTAATCAAATACGCTTTGGCTCCTGGAACGTCGTAGATTGCAGTATGGCGCACCGTATCGGCTTTGATTCCCAGCGAATAATAGTCTGGCGTATCACCGCTCAAGAACGAGAAATTGCCGCTACCGGTTAAATAGAAAGCGCTCATCGCAACAGATGTATCAGTGCTCGCGCCCCAGATGCGCTTGCCGTTTTCCGGCGTCGTGAACGCGAAATCGACCTCGATGCGCGAAGCGGCGGAGAAGTAGTAGCCGCTGTCGAACGCGACCGTGCCGTCGGATTCGAGCCACCCCGTACCGACGTCCTGCATATCGCCGCCGTATGCGAACGGCGCGTTGCCGGAAGATTCGTTCAAACCTTCGTCCGGCAAAAAGACGCCCGTCGCCGCATCGTAAAGCCCGTTCTCGCCATCACGCTTTGCCGCGACGTAGTTGTGGACGAGCGTCCCCGCTTTCCAGATTTTGAAGCCGTAGAGCTTTACCATCGCCGAGTTTTTCTTCGACCTGTTGGCGAAGAGCATCAGCGAATTCGCGGCCTGGATGGTCTCGTTGCCTTCGGGGAAGTCCATCGTCTTCGTATTGCCGTCGTATGTGAAGACGGTTTTACGCTGCTCGGCGTCGATATCCATCGTGTAGCGCTTGCCGGTTTCCATGGCGACGTCGGTCGAGACCCATATAGCGGTGTCGCCTTCCGTTTTGGGTTCGGTGAAGGCCCAACCGACGTTGCCGCCGCCTGTTATGTAAATACGCGCATAGCCGTCGTCGGCGCTTGTGGCCTCGAATAAAATCTGGCCGTATTGCCTCGTTTTGCCGTCTTCTTTGAAGGGCACTTCTCCGATGAACTCGAAGTCGGCGAAGATCCGTGTATCGGGGCCTGGAACGAAGCCGGTGTCGACGGCGTAGAACTTGCCGTCGGCGGAGGTTGCGATGTAGGCGTCATCCGCCAAAGCGCAATGCGCGGTGGCGAAAATCGCGCTCGCAAGCGCGAATGCGTTGGCGATTTTCATAATACCCCCCCCCCCCCCCC
>DFGB01000036.1:7758-16571 GCA_002371135.1 Verrucomicrobia bacterium UBA3761
CCCCCCCCTAAAATGTGGCGAGAGAAGGCTGCGGCAGCCCTGCAAACCAGCGTTTTGTTCATCGCTTGTCTCCTTTTTTTCTTATTTTCTGTCTGTAGTATAGCAAATGGAGAAGAAGATGTAAATTGCATTTTCGTGCCAATATATTGCACCTTTCATCGGTCGAGCGCGTCAAAGGCGAAAACATGCGCTTTTTCGTCTTTGCCACCCCAAGATTCGCCCACTACGAGTCGTAGCGCATCGGCCTCGACCGGTTCGAACGCAATGCGCCGGAATCGCAGGAAGTTCGCATCGTCGCTGTATACGGTTTCCCATTTGCCGCCGGTCCGCGCATCGATGCGAAAGCTCTTGGCGAGCATCGCCGGCATTTTGACGGGGGTGACGGTGGCCTCGAGCTTGCGCATGCGCNNCGCGGAAGCCCTTCGCGAGCATCTTAGGCATCGCGGCGCGCTCCGTGGTGGCCTCGAGCTTGCGCATGCGCTTGCCGGTGAAGGTCATGTGCGAATCGAAGACGAGGCGTACGCCGGAAATGCGCACGGGTGCATCCCATTCATACACGATTTTCTCCTCGCCCGGCTCCACCCACACGCCGTTGTCGGCGCCGGCGTAATCGCGGTCGATGCCGTTTTTCAAAACCTCCGTGCCGGCGGCGCATTTGGCGCGGGCGGTAAGCGGCGAAACCTTGCGCCAGCGGAAAGGCAGCATGCAGTCGTCGTCTTCAAGCGTCGCCTGCAATTCGGCGATGCGTTCGCGTCTCAGCTCCGCGGGGTCGATGTTGTATTTGACGAGCATCGAGGCGGCGGTCCCCACCGCCTGGCCCATCATGGCGCAAGTCGCCATCACGCGTGTCGCCGAAAAGCTCATGTGCGTGGCGGAGATGTCGCGCCCGGCGAACATCAAATTCGGCACGTTCACGGAATAGAGGCAGTCGAAGGGTATGCCGAAAGGCGAAGGGCATTCGTATTCCACGGAAGAGTGGGTTTTGCTCTCGAAAGCGTCGGGGTGGTGGTCGTCCAGCTTCCAGCCGCCGTATGCGACGACATCCTCGAAATGCCCGCCGGACAAGACATCGCCCTGCGTCAAGATGTGCGGACCTGTGAAGCGCGTCGATTCGCGCTTGCCCGGCAGCGAGCCGATCCAATCGAGCTCGTAGTTTCTTGCGCGCCCGTCCGGGTGGTTCTTCATGTATGCCCACACTCCATAGGCAATCTTCTTGAGTTCGAACTGGATGTCGTTGGCATCGTGGATGGTATGCAGATTGCCGCCGATTTCGATCCACCAGAAGTTGTTGCCTTCGGGGTACGGGCGTTTGTAGTTGAGACGCATGGCGCCGGGGGGCAGCGGCTCGTCGGGATGGGCGAAGTCGGCGTCGGTGTATTTATGCGCCCATGGCGGCGGGACGAACGGGCGGTGCGTCTTTGTCCGGCGCAGTTGGAGAAGTATGGAGTTGCCCATCGTCTTCGCGTCGCCTCCTTGCTCCAGATACGTTTCATTGAACTCCGAAGGCAGCTCGCGGCCGTGGCGGAACTTGGCGCCGGAAAGCCGGAGTATGCCGTCGCCCGTGCAGTCCGCGAAATAGCGCCCCTTCACCACATAGCGCGTGTATGCGTCGCCGTTCCACGCCTTCACCGCCGCGATGCGCCCGCCGTTCATGACGACGCCGTCGACGCTGGTATTCAAAAGAAGCGTGATGTTGGGCTCCATGCGGACTGTCGAGAGCATCACGTCGTCCCAGATGGTGTAGCGCAGAAGCGGGTTGTAGTAGAAGTTCTTGAGCTGCAACTCTTCGAAGATGCCCGCTTCCTTGTTCTCGTCGCCGTATGCGCCCATGACGCCCATGCGCATTTCGCTGGACATGTTGCCGCCGAGCATCGGCCGCGATTGGATAAGCACCGTCTTCGTGCCGTGGCGGGCGGCGGCGACGGCGGCGCAAAGCCCGGCCGGGCCGCCGCCGCACACGACGAACTCCGTCTCCAGCGCCACTTCCTTTATCACCTGCGAATTCGTCTCGATCAGCATGCCCTCTGCGGCACGTGCAGCCGCGGCGCATAGAAGCGCAAAATAGAGACAAAGTCTCCCAGTTCTTTTCATATTTTCCTGCCTTTCAGATTTTCACAATCGCGCCCTGCCGGGCGAGACGGCTGGCGATGGCGGCGAAATCGAGCCGCCGCGCGTCTTCGCCGGGCTTGAACGCCGCGGCGGCGCCGGCAGCCTCGCCGGTCGCCATGCACTGCGCCTGGACGCGAATCGATGCAAACGGCGCCGGCTCCGCCGCCACAAGCGCGCCCGCCGCAAACAAATTCGGGCACTTCGCCGATACAAGCGCGCGAAGCGGTATCGCGCCCGGGCGCTCCAGAAAAGTCAAACTTTGCGCACTGGTGCCGGCGATATGGCGATCCATCGGATGCGCGGCGAGCGCAATCGTATCGTCGGGGCGTTCGCCGGAGACGAACTCGCGCGCCGCAACGCGATGAAGGGATGCGATTTCGCGGCATTCGCGGAATCCCGCGGCGGCGGCGCTCTGCGCAAGATATGCATCGCGAAACGCATCGTCCGCCTCGCGCATCACGTCGATTATCGTTGGTATTTCGCGGCGCATCCGCGCCGTGGCGGACGCAATTTCAAGAGGATCTGTAACGTCCGCGGCTTCGGCACGCGTTGCATTCACACTCGCGAAACCCGGCCTGATGGTGCTCCCCCACACCGCCCACGGCCCGCCGAACGAACGAATGCGACCCGATGTCATCGCCTTTTCAAGTGCCTTTGCAAGCACAGGATTGCGCGAGCGCTCGTCGTCGTTTCGCACGAGGACGCGCGCCTTTCCGGTGTCCACTCCGCCAAGGATGAAGCAAAGCGAAAGCGGCTGTGCCGCACCGCGCGCCGAACGAAACGCGCCGAAACCGCAGTGGCCTGCAATGGCGCCCGAGGCCGTGCAATCAATAAATCGATTTGCTTCCAAACGCGTCAAAAAACCGCCTGTGGAAAGCGTGACGGCACGAATGGCGCCATCTGCGGCAAGCTCCGGCTCGCCGCAAACCTGCGTTTGCCAAAGGCATTCCACGCCGGCTTCTTCCAGCATTTCAAAAGCAACGCGCCGGTAGATTTCCGCCTCGAACGGAATGTTGCCTTTCGGCAAATCCGCAATCGCGCCGCCGAGCGACGCCATGCGCTCCACGAACTCCCACGCGAGGCCGCCCACGACGCGGCGACCGGCGAAATTAAACTTCGAGATAGGGCCTACAAGTCCGGCGGTGGCCATTCCGCCCGGGAAAGAAAATGTTTCGGCAAGCGTGACGCGCGCGCCGCCTCGCGCGGCTGCAATCGCGGCGACGAATCCGGCCGGCCCTGCTCCGGCCACGAATACGCCGGTGCGAAGGGTGCGGCACGGCGCAGGGAAGCCTGCGGCCATGCCCGGCCTCAAAACCGCCGCGCCTGCAAGCGCGCCTATGAATTCACGCCGCGTCAACATTCAATCGCCTTTCCGTTTTCGGGCTCGGACAAGCGCGGCCCTCCCGTGCGCGGCCGCGGCGAGCGGGAGAAGTGCGAAGTGTAAAATGCAAAGTGCGAAATGCCGATGTAGCGTTCCTTCTCTTTTCATATCCCTGTTCCTCCGGCGGCTTATACGCCTCGCATTTTACATTTTGCACTTCACTTTCGGCGCCCACAGGTCGAACGAGCACGATTCGATTTTCCCGTTCTCGTCGCGACGGGTGTTGGCACGGATGAAGACGGGGGCGAGCGCGCCGGCCATTTGCGCCGGCAGCAGGTCGAGGCCCTGGTTTGCGCGGATGTAGTGAGTGGATAGAATGCGCAATGATTTGTCGAACGCCACGACCTGCGCCCCGCCACCCGTAGCGTAGAACGTGCCGTAGAGTTTTTCGCCGTCGGTGGTGATGTTCTGGAAGCCGTGTTTCGTTTCGACGCCGTAGTCGAATTCGGCTCTCGGCGCGATTTCTTCGAGCGTGGCGGCGTCGAAGCGGCCGAGGATGTTGACGCGGTGCGGCTTTTGGGATGGTTCCGTTTTTGCGCCCATGCCGATGTACACGACGCCGTCGAGAACGGCGATGCCGTCTACGCCGCGGTCGAGTTCGCGTTCGCGCACGAGATTCAGATTGGCATCGTAGACTTGGATATAGCCTTTTTTATCCTTGGCGAGCGCGGCGTATAGAAAGTCGTCGCGCCAGAAGACGTCGCCCATGTGGACCGGCGTTTCGCGCACGGCGAGGACGCGCCCCGTCCAGTCGGTTTTGACGAGACGTGTACGCTGCGCGACGTAGAGGGCGTCCGGCGCGGCGGCGATGCCCTGCACGTGTTCGCCGTCCGGGTCGAGCGCGGTGGAGTCGAGAACGAGCGCGGGCCCGGCCGCTTTTTTTTCTTCCCTCGCCTCTCTTCCCCGTTCCCGCAATATCAATTCGTCGATTATGCGGCCGACTTCGGCCTTGGCGAGTTTTTCGGTGATGCGCAGGTGGGGGCCGTTTTCATCTGGCGCCCATTCGTCGGAGCCGTCGTCGCCTGTCATGCGGTAGCGGCCGCGTTCGACGTTGAAACAGCTCGTCTCGCCGCGGACGGCGGCGAGGACTGCCGTTTCGTCCCACGCGCTGCGCCCGCCCATGCCATACGAACGCCGCAGCCACAGGGCAGGGTCTTTGGCGATTTCTTCGCGCGGGGGGATGTTGCCGGCGAAGACGTCGCGCACGGGATTGCGCCCGGGCCCTGGGTCTGGCGTTTCGGCGATGGCGCGCCCGGCGAACACGTCGCGGCCGTATTCGAAATCGCTGAACACGATCGCGACCGGCCACTCGTCCAGCACGATGCGCGAAGATTCGGCGTCCCATTTGGAATTGTATTCCTTGCCGTTCGGGTAGCGGCAGGCCATGGCGACGAGTTTTTTCACCTTTTTCGCGACGAGCGCCTTGCCGTCGAGCGGAGAAATGTCGTCGGGCGGGGTTTCGAGGAGGCGGCGCAGGTTGGTGAGGAAGCCGACGGAGCAAATCGTCACGCTGCCGTCGGGTTGTGCGGCGAGGACGCGGCGGTAAGTCTCGTTCGCGTCCGGGGCGTCGTCGGCGTCGGCATGGCGGAACCAGCCCGGGTAGTCGGCGAGGAGCTTGCGGTATTTGTAGTGGCCGCCGTCGTTGCCCGTCGGCCCGCCAAGCGGCGAGGCGGGGTCGACTTTTTCCGTGGCGCCGGCCTTTGCGCCCATGACGCCCATGCCTTTGGGCGCGCCCACGGGCAGATCGCCGCGGCCATAGTACGTATTTATCACTTCGATCGCGCCGACCGAGGCGTTGGAGCGCGTGGAGCTCACGGTCGCGAGGATTTCGCATTCGCCGGCGTCGGCGAGCGCATGGAGGCACGCGAGCGCTCCGACGTCGTCGAAGTCGCTTATCATGTCCGTGTCGAAGATTATCTTCGGAGTATCGGCCGCGGCCGGGAGCCACAGCAAGGCAGACAATAGAAAAGCCGTTTTCATGCCGTCAGTTTCCTCCAGCCATTACGAGAAGGGCGAGGCCCGCGAGAAAGAGAAGGATCATCGCAAGGTTGAGCCTGCCGGAAAGCGCCGGCGCGCCTTTGAATTCGCGCCAGACGAGGATTCCCCAGAGCGCCGAGACGAGCGTCGCGCCCTGGCCGAGCGAATAGGAAATCGCCGCGCCCGCAGTGCCCGCCGCGACGAAAGAAAGGAGCGTCCCCGTCGCCCAGATCGCGCCGCCCAAGACGCCGACGAGATGCACGGCCGCGCCGCCCTTGAACCATTCCGCGGCCGCGACCGGCGCGCCGCTGACGGGCTTTCTCATCATGAGCGTGTTGAAGACGAAGTTGGACGCGAAAACGCCGAGCGTGAAGACGAAGAACGCCGTGTAGGGCGTCATCTTGCCTGCGGCCGGCGCGGCGGCGGCGAATTCCATATCCACCACGCGATTGACGAGCGGCGAAAACCAGCTCATCATGAGCCCCGCCGCAACGGCGAGAGCAAGCCCCTTTTTCACGGTGGCGGCGTCCTCCCCGCGCCCTGCGGCCGATTGCTTGACCTTGAACGCGAGCGCGTTGCATATTATCGAGGCGACTATCACGGCGAGCGCCGTCCATATCAAATATGGATTCCCCTTGCCGTCCACGAACCAGTTTGCCACCGTGCCGCCCACAAGCGCAAGCCCCACGCCGACGGGAAACGCTACCGACATGCCCGCGACGGCGATCGCCGCCGAAAGGAGGATGTTCGAGGCGTTGAAGACGATGCCGCCAAGAAGCGGCCACACCCACGTCGCGGCGGAAACCGTCCCCAGATTTTGCGCGAAACTCCATGCTCCGCCGCCGGACGAGCCCAGGGTGAACCCGGCCAGAAGCGAGAATGCGACGAGCCCGATCACGTAGTCCCAATAGAACAATTCGAACCGCCAAGTCTTGCCGGCGAGTTTCTGGGTGTTGCCCCAGCTGCCCCAGCAAAGCATCGTGACGACGCACAGCGCCACCGCGAGCGGATAGTTGCTGCAGAAATACATTATTCGATCTCCTTTCTGTACGGGATTGAGGATTGCGCGCCGGGACGCGTCACGGAAATCGCGGCGGCCTTTTGCGCGAAAGCTATCGCATCGTCCAAGGCGCGGCCTTCGGCGATCGCGACTGCGAATGCGCCGTTGAACGTGTCTCCTGCGGCGACGCAGTCGACCGCCTTCGCTCTAGGGCAGGGATGCAGCCTTGCGGTGTCGCCGCAATATACGCCCTTGGCGCCCATCGTGATGATGACATGGCCCGCGCCGCGCCTCTTGAGTGCCGCGGCGGCTTTGGCCGCGCTTGCCGCGTCCGCCACTTTCACGCCCGTCAGGATCTCCGCTTCGGTTTCGTTCGGCGTCACCCAGTCGAGAAGCGGCCAGAGGGCCTTCGGCAATTTCGCCGCGGGTGCGGGGTTGAGCATCACCGGCACATGCGCCGCATGTGCAATCCGCGCCGCAGCAAGGACGGTTTTGACGGGCGTCTCAAGTTGCATCACGAGCGCCGCCGCGTTTTCGATGTCGCGCCTGAACGGCGCGATGTCGTCCGGCGAAAGCGTGCCGTTCGCGCCAAGCGCCACGGATATTGCGTTCTGGCCTTTCGCGTCGACGAGTATGAGCGCGACGCCCGATGGCGCGGCTTTGTCGACGACGAGGCGCGGGACGATCGAATCCTTTTTCAGCCGGGCCGCGGTCTCGCGCCCGAATAGATCGTCGCCCGTCTTCGCGATGAAAACGCACGCGCCGCGCTTCGCGGAAAGCCGCGCGACGGCCACCGCCTGGTTCGCGCCTTTGCCGCCGGGGTTCATGAGAAAGCGTCCGCCCGAAACAGTCTCGCCGGGAGAGGGGAGCTTTCCGCCCGCCACCACCATGTCGGTGTTGGTCGAGCCCAATACGACTATCTTGGAGTTTCCCATACGCCGCTCATTATAGCACAGTCCAGCGCAATATTTCAACAGCATTCCGCCCCCTCGCGTGAAAAACCTGCCTTTACAGATTTTCAGAGTCGGAGAGAATTTCCCGATTTATCCGATTTGCACTCGAGCCTTCCATTTTTTAACACAGAGGCACAGAGACACAGAGGAACACAGAGAACTTTTCAACCTTTCAACCTTTCAACTTTTCAACTTTTTCTCTGTGCCTCTGTGCCTCTGTGTTAAAAATGGAAGGCTTGGGCGCAATCCGAAAAATTCTTTTTCTTTTCCGGCCGCATTGCCAACTTTTTCGTTTTGTGCTATAATTGCGGCATGAAGTCTGCTGGTGTGAAATATACGGCGATACGCGATACGCTCAAGCGCGAAATCCTCGACGGCAAATACCTCGAGCGCGAACGCTTCCCGAGCGAAGAGGCCTTGCGCCGCCGTTTTGGCGCGAGCCGCCCGACGATCGAGCGGGCGCTGCGCGAACTGAAGCTCGAAGGCCTCCTCTCCTCGCGCGCCGGGTCAGGCTCGTTCCTGACCTTCGCCGCGCTCAGCGCCACCGGCGCAATCGGCGTCATTGCGCCAGACTACCGCCGGATCGAATTCTTCACCGGCCTTTGCGACGCCATCGCCGCCGTGGCGCGCCGGAACAGCTACGACGTCCTTCTTGGCGACGTCTCTGCGCCGGAGGCCGTCTCGGACCGCGGCGCCTGGGCCATCGCGCTTGCCCAGGCCTACGCGAGGCGCCGCATCGCAGGCGTTCTTCTAGAACCTGTAGACCTCATTCCGGATTCGTTCGAGGCGACCGAAAAGGTGCTTGCCGTTTTCGACGAAAGGAAAATCCCCGTCGTGCTGCTCGATCGCGACTACATGCCGTTCCCGGAACGCAGCGCCTACGACCTCGTCGGCATCGACAACGTCCAGACCGGCTACCGCATCGCACGTCACTTGATAGAAGGCGGCGCCAGGCGCCTCAGGTTCATCACCCACCCCGACTACGCCAACACAATCCGCGCGCGAATCCAGGGAGTGGCGCTCGCGGCGCTAGACTCTGGTCTCGAATGGAAAAATGAATTCGTCCTGGAATGCGAAGAGCCGGACGCGGCGTTCGTCCGCAAAATCATGAAGGCCTCCGCCGCGCCCGACGCATTCGTCTGCCGCAACGACCCCACGGCCGCCAAGCTCATCCAAGCCTTGGCGCAAAACGGCATCGCCGTGCCGGACGGCGTACGCATCGCGAGCTTCGACGATAGTTCCATCGCGCGGCTGGTCACTCCCCCGCTCACCACCATCCGCCAGCCTGTCCAGACTATGGCCGAAACGGCGGTCGCCTCTCTTTTGCAGCGCATACGCGATTCATCCCTCGCCCCGCGCACAATCCTCCTCGACGCCCCGCTCATCGTCCGCA
>DFGB01000049.1:0-33124 GCA_002371135.1 Verrucomicrobia bacterium UBA3761
CGATATCCGCGCCTCTTGGCGACCGTTCTCGCGTTCGGCATGAACTACTCTGCATATTTTGCGGAGATCTACCGTGGCGGCATTCTATCCATCGACAAGGGACAGCACGAAGCTGCGACTGCGCTCGGGTTCACGAAATCGCAGACGTTCTTTCGTATTATCCTGCCTCAGACGATCAAGCGTGTCATCCCCGCAGTCGGCAACGAGGTGATAACGCTTGTCAAGGATACGTCGCTCGCGTTTACGATTGCCGTGACGGAGATGTTCACGATCGCCAAGCAGCTTTCTTCCTCGCACACGACCATGACGCCGCTCGTCGCGGCCGGCGTGTTCTATTATGTTTTCAACTACATAGTCGCCTTTTCCATGGAGCGTCTTGAAAAGCGCTTCGGGTATTACGATTAGGGGACGAAGTCCCGCGCATGGGTTTTTGCATTCTTCTCGTTTGCGCCTTCATATGGGGTACGGCGTTCGTGGCGCAAAAGACATGCGCCGACCATCTCGGGCCGTTTGCGATAACGTGTCTGAGGAGCGTAATCGCCGGCTTGTTCCTGCTGGCCGCAGTTCCGTTTTCCCGGAAGTTTCTCTATAAAGGCGCGGGCGCGTCGTTCAGCGCCCGCACGGTAAAGGGCGGCGCCATCTGCGGCATTGCGCTCTTTCTCGCGCAACTCACGCAGCAAATCGGCATCGTGGATACGACGAGCGGCATATCGGCGTTCTTGACGGCAAACTACATCATACTCGTTCCGATCATCGCGATCTTCGCCGGACGCAAGCCGCCCCTGCGCGCGTTCGTTTGGGCGCTTCTCGCGCTTGCCGGGACGTATTTCATCTGCATTGGCAGTGCGCAGACGGCGTTTTCCCTCGGACGAGGAGAGTCGTGGACGCTGCTTTGCGCAGTCCTTTTTGCATCACAGATTCTCCTTGTCGACCGTTATGCGCCCGGCACGGACGTGATTGCGTTCTCGTGCGTCCAGCAATTCACATGCATGCTGGCGAGTGCGCCGTTTTTGGCGCTTGCGACGGAACGCGCGAACATCTCTGCGGCGAATATCTCCGCAGCATTTGGTTCGCTTATGTATGTAGGTTTGGTCTCGAGCGGCATTGCATATACCCTCCAGAATCTCGGCCAGACCAAATGCCCGCCGGCACTAGCGTCCATCGTCATGTCGCTTGAAAGCGCTATAGGAGCGCTCGCCGGATATTTCATCCTGGGAGATGTCCTCTCGGCGCGTCAGATTGCCGGCTGCGCGATTCTGTTTTCGGCCGTCGTCGCGTCGCAGGTTTGCGGCTTGAAGCCCCAGACCGGCGACAAGTGCGAACACGACCAGCCAGACGAATGACGGGTCGAAGAGCGCCATGACGAGTGCAGAGCCAATTGCCAAAAAGAGCGCTCCTTTCGTCTTGGCGGTTTTGCGGATCATGTCGAAACCAAGCGCGAGAATCATTCCTGCGACTGCGCTTTGGACGCCTGTCAGCGCTTTCGAAAAAACCTCCGTCCCGCTCAACGCACCATACGCCGCCGCATATGCCGCGATCAGCGCGAAGGGGACGAGCGTGAGGCCGGCGGCCGCGACTAGAGTTCCGGCAAAGCCCCTCAACCTGTTGCCGACCAGCATGGCGGTGTTCACCGCAATCACGCCCGGCAAGAGTTGAGCAAGCGCGTAGAGGTCTAGCATTTCCTCCGACTTCGCCCACTGCCGGCGCGTCACGATTTCGCGCTCCAACAGCGGCAGCAGCGCATATCCGCCGCCAATCAAGACCGCCCCCATTTTCATAAACGACCAGAACAGCGCCCCAAGGGAGACTTTTCCTCCGAGTCCTGCCACGGCATCGCGCAGGGTGTCGTATACAGGACCTGCTTTGGCGAGCCGTTCTCCCGCATGGCTGCCGCCGGAATACAGCCGCACTTCGACGCCGATCGCATCGGCGACTTCCTTATCGTGCAATGCATCGCCTATCATCACGAAACGCGTGCCGTCGGGGTATTCAGAACGCAGTTTGGCGATTAGCCTTTTGGCATGGTCGAGTTTGCTCGCGCCGTCGAGATTGTCGACACCGGCGAGGAAATCCATCTTGTCTGCGATGCCAAAGCGCGTGGTATCGCGTTCGAGCAGATCTTGGCGCAGGGCGGAGAGGATGCCCTGTTTGCATCCTGCGCGCCTCGCATCGTCAATTGCCGCGACCGCATCGGCGGCGAGGGCTTTCGGTTGTTTGTGGTATGTATCGTGGTATTCCTTCGCGAGCGCGTTCCAGTCTTCGTTTTCGAGGACCATCCCGATCGCTTCGTAGAACGGGCGTACGGGGAAGGCGAAAGTCTGCTTGTAGAAGGGCATCTCGATCGGCGGCTTGCCGCGGCGCGCGAGCATTATGTTCAGCGTCGCAAGTGCGGCCGCAGTGTCGTCCAGCAGCGTGCCGTTCCAGTCCCATATTATTACGTTTAGCATTTTAAGTCCGAAGTCCGAAGTCCTAGAGGTGCTAGATGTTCTAGAAGTCCTGGATATCCTAGCTCTGGACTTTCTCCAGCCAATTTTTCGCGCCGGCGATATCGTAGAATTCTCCTTCGAGCTGCGCTTCGTACGCGGCGCAGAGGATACGGCCGAATCCGGCACCGGGTTTCATGCCGCGCTCGATGAGGTGGCGGCCCATGAGAATAGGTTTGGGGGCGGAATCCTTGACGCGCAATTCTTCGGCCCTTTTAAGAAGCCAGTCGAGGCATTCGAGATCGGGCTTTGCGGGAGGGCGGCCGGAATCGTCCGCCGCGCAAAGCCGGACCAGCCGGTCGATTCGCTTTACCTCCGCCGCAAGGCGCCTGACGGCGCTGTCGCCCGCGTTCGACTTCCACATTGCGTACGGCCTCATGTGGGCCTTGACGAGCGGCGGGACTTCGGCGAGGATGCGCTCTTCGTTCGTCAGGCGCCGCAGGAACGAAAGCGTGGGCGCGACGCCTGCCGTGTCGTGCCCGGGCGATACGAAGCGTCGCTTCTGCGGGTCGTAGCGGCTTGCGATCGGCTTGCCGAAATCGTGGCACAGGACGGCGAGGCCGACGATGAGGTCCTCGTCCGGCTCCTGTCGTGGCGAGAGGCGGGCGAAGGCGTCCAGCGCCGCGAGGGTGTGGTTCCAGACGTCACCCTCGGGATGCCACTCTTTCGCCTGTTCGCACCCCACGAGCGCCGCGAGTTCGGGATAGAACCTCAGCCAAGTCGATTCTCGCAGAAAACCGAGGCCGAGCGAAATCTTCCTCCCTTTTACGAGCATCTTGCGCCATTCCTCGAAGAGGCGCTCGCAAGGCAGGTTTTCAGCGTCCATCCGCCTGCAAACTTCTACCGTCTCTTGCGCGACGCGGAACTCGAACCTCGCCGCGAACTGCATGGCCCTCAGGACGCGCAGCGGGTCTTCGCAGAAGTGGTCCGAGACGTGGCGAATGATGCCGCGCTTCAAGTCCGCGCGTCCGTTCCACGGGTCGAAAATTTCGTCTGTGAGCGGATCGCGGTAGATGGCGTTGATGGTGAAGTCGCGCCGGGCGGAGGCTTCTTCGAGCGAGAGCGAGCTGTCGCATTCAATGCCAAACGAGCGATGCCCGGGCCCGAGCTTCGTTTCGCGGCGCGGAAGGGCGATGTCGATATCGAAATGCTGAAGTTTGATGACGCCGAACGAGGCCCCCACTTCATCGAGCCGGAAGCGTTCCGCGAGGGCGGCGGCCAGACGGTCCGGCGCGATGCCGAATACCTCGAAATCGTAATCCTTTAAGGCTGCGCCGCCGAGAAGGCCATCGCGCACCGAGCCGCCGACGAGGAGCGCTCTGCCGCCTGCGTTCCTCGCGATTTCCGCGACCGCCGTTATCGCTTCTTCGTTCGTCATCAGTCGAAAAGGCCGAGCGTTTCAAGTGCCCTTATGCGGCGCTCGAGGGCGGGATGGGTGGCGAAAAGCGATTCCTTTGGCTTGCCTGCGATGCCGAACGCCTTGAGCGAATCCGGCAGCACGCCCGGCTGGAGATTGCCGAGGCGGCGCAAGGCGGCGATCATTGGCGCAGTCGAGCCCAAGAGCCGCGCGCTGCCGGCATCGGCCGCGAACTCCCTCTTCCTCGAATACCAGCATGTGATTATCGATGCGAGCAATCCAAGCGCTATTTCAAAGACGTGCATAAGCATGTAATATGTGAAACCGCCCGAACCTCGCCGCGACCGGTTGTCGCCCGACAGCCCTCGCGCCACCACACTCGCCGCGATGCGCGAGAAGAATATGACGAATACGTTTATGACGCCCTGCGCGAGGCACATCGTCACCATGTCGCCGTTCGCCACGTGCGTCATCTCGTGGCCGAGCACCGCCCGCAATTCTTCCTTCGTCATCTGGCGCATGATGTCTGACGAAACGGCTATCAGCGCCGAGTTGCGGAACGCTCCGGTCGCAAAGGCGTTCGCGCTCCCTTTGTAGATCGCGACCTCCGGCGTTTTGAGATTCGCCCGCCTGGCGAGATCCTCGACCGTCGCGACAAGCCACCTCTCCGCCTCGCCTTCCTCGCCGGTTATCGTCTTCGCCCCCACCGATATTTTCGCCATCGTTTTCGACAGGATGAGCGATATTATCGCGCCGCCAAAACCGAATACGAGCGAGAAGCACGCAAGTTGCGTATAATCGCCAAACACCTCCGACATCTGCACTCCGAACAGCGCGAATACTATCGAGGTCGTTATCGACAGCATCGCCAGTATCGCCACGTTCACGAGCGTAAACAGCATTACCCGTTTCATATGCTTTTTTCTCCTTGTTCAATCGGGGTGTGATTATATCATTTAGCATCCCTTGCGGTCAAGAGCGTCCGCGCTTGACCGCAAGGGCGGGCAAATGCTATAATATCCGCCAATCAGAAATTTTACTTCTCAGTTTCCACAATGGCAGACACATCGAGACTCAGGCACTTCAAGGACGCCGCCGACTATGCCAAGAATTTCATCATCCAGGGAGAAATAGACAAGTATCTCCCCGGTGGCAGGCATTTTATCGACGATGCGCTCATAACAAAACTCATCGCAGAGATGGATTCGACTTCAGCGGACCCCGCAAGGGTCCGCGAAATAATCGCAAAAAGCGAAGAAACTTGCGAGACCCTTCTTCCTGAAGAGACGGCCGAGCTAATGAAGGTGACGGACCCTGGTCTCTTTGAAGAGATGCGTGCGGCCGCAGACCGCATCAAGCACAAAGTCTACGACAACCGCATCGTGATGTTCGCGCCGCTCTACATGTCGAATCTGTGCGTGAACGGCTGTAAATACTGCGGCTTCCGCGAAGGCAACTCGCTGCAAAAGCGCAGGGTGCTGACGATGGACGAGTTGAAGGAGGAGATCGACGTTCTTGCCGGGCGCATCGGGCACAAGCGGCTCATCGCGGTTTACGGCGAGCACCCGTCGACATCTACCGAGTATATCGCCGAAACCATCGAAACATGCTATGCCAGGCAAGTCGCAGCGCCGCGCACCGGCGCAAAAGTCGGCATTCGCCGCGTAAACGTGAACGCGGCGCCGCTGCCTGTCGAGGATTTGAAGGTCCTGCGCTCTGTCGGCATCGGTACGTTCCAGGTGTTCCAGGAGACTTACAATCGCAAGCTCTACGAGCAGATGCATCCTGCATGGAGCGTGAAGGGCAACTACGACTGGCGCACTACGTGCTTCCACCGCTGTCTCGAGGCGGGCGTCGACGATGTCGGCCTCGGGGTCCTCTACGGCTTGTGCGACTGGCGCTACGAATTGCTGGCGACGATCCTCCATGCTCGCGACCTCGAGCGCTGGTTCAATATCGGCCCTCATACGCTTTCGTTCCCGCGGCTGGAGCCTGCGAGCGGGACGCGCGTTCCCGAGGAATCGCCGTGGCTTATCGACGACGCCACGTTTGCGCGCATCCTCGTAATCGCACGCCTCAGCGTCCCTTACACGGGCATGATTGTCACGGCGCGCGAATCCCCGGCCAGCCGCAACAAGGTGCTCGACCACGGCATGACGCAGCTGGACTGCTCCTCGAACATCGCCATCAAGGGCTATTCCGATTTCGAGAGCGAGGCGCATCAGGAGAAGGAGCGCCAGCAGTTCCTCTTGGGCGACAACAGGTCGATAGACGAAATGGTGCGCTATCTCGCTTCGCGCGGCATCATTACATCGTTCTGCACGGCGGGCTACCGTTGCGGCCGCACGGGCGGATGCATCATGGACGCGCTCAAAACCGGCCGCGAGGGCAAGTTCTGCAAAATCAACGCCGTCCTTACATTTCGCGAGTGGCTGGACGATTTCGCCTCCGACGAGACGCGCAAGATTGGCGACGCGCTTATCGACAAGGAGCTGGCCGCCATCAAGGAGTGGTTGCCGAAATTCTTCCCGTCGGTGATGAAGCAATACGAAGCTACGTGCAGGGGCGAGCGCGATTTGTTCTTCTAGAGGAGGCGCGGCATGATACGGATCGCGGACGGCTTGATTGTCGACGGCACGCTCAAACCCGCCTTCGCGGGCGACGTCTTCATCGACGGCGACAGAATTGCCGACGTGGTGCCGGGCGGCGTCGCGAACGCGGAAGGGTGCGAGACTCTTGATGCGAGGGGTTGCATCGTGAGCCCCGGTTTCATCGACTGCCATTCGCATTCAGACGCGTATCTGGTCGTGGAGCCTTCGGCGCCGTCGAAGATTTCGCAGGGCGTGACGACGGAAATCAACGGCCAGTGCGGTGGGAGCGTCGCGCCGCGCTATGGCGAGGCCAGGCTTTCTTCCGATTGGGCTTCGGTGCTGGGCGAAAAACTCGTGTGGCGCTCGCTTGCAGAGTATCGCGAAACGCTGGAGGCGGCGCGGCCGGCGATCAATACAATCCAGTTCGTCGGGCACAATACCCTTCGCTCGTCGGTCGTCGGCTATGTAGGCCGAGAAGCGACTGAAGACGAATTGCGCCGCATGGAAACGCTGCTCGCCGAGTCTCTCGACGCGGGCGCATGGGGCCTTACGACCGGCCTCATCTATCAGCCCGGCAAATATTCCACGCCAGAAGAAGTGACGCGCCTTGCGAAAGTCGCAGCGAGAAAGGGTGGCTTCTACGCCACACACATGCGCAGCGAGGGCGATAGAATCCTCGAAGCGATCGACGAGGTGATCGCGCTCGTGGAGGCGACAGGGATCCGCGCAGAAATCTCCCACCTCAAGACTAGCGGCCGCCGCAACTGGGGCAAAATCGACGCCGTCCTCGACAAGATGCAGCGCGAGATCGACTCTGGCCGGCTTCTCGGCAGCGACAGGTATCCGTATTGCGCGGCCGGGACCGACCTCGACGTGCTCTTCCCGGACTGGGCCGGCGAGGGTGCGGCCAAGGCGGAATGCGAACGCCTCGCCGATTCCGCGATTCGCGCGAAGATCGTCGACGAGTTGAACGCGCTAGACCGCGATTGGTCGGAAGTGATGATTGGCGGCGTCTGGTGTGAAGAGAACCGCGCCTACCCGGGGCGGAATATCGCCGAAATCGCGTCCACCGAAAATCTCACGCCGGGCGAACTAGTCTGCAGGTTGCTCGAACGCGACAAGTGCCGCACGGGCGCCTTCTTCTTTGGCATGTGCGAAGAAAACCTTGCAAAGATATATTCCATGCCGTGGGTGCTGCCCGGCTCCGACGCTTCGTTGCGTGCGCCCTGGGGGCCGCTCGGCAAGGATCATCCCCACCCTCGCGCGTACGGAACGATGCCGGAGTTCTACTCGCGCGTGCGCTCGCTCGGCTTTACGCGCGAGGAGGCGGTCCGGCGCATGACGCTCGCTGCGGCCGAACGCTTCGACATCCCCTCGCGCGGCATCCTAGCCAAGGGCGCTTATGCCGACATCGCCGTCTGGAAGGAAGTCGAATTCAAATCGTGCGCGACGTATACCGAGCCTCACCAGTTCGCCTCCGGCGTCCGGGCCGTTTTCGTCAACGGCTCTCTCGCCTACACGCCTGGCGATTTCTCCCGTCCGCGCACAGGCAGAATGCTTTCTCGCAAATGCTAACCTCGAAAGGAGCGATAAATGAACAGAATAATCCTGAATGAGACATCGTATCACGGCGCAGGCGCCGTGAAGGAGATCGTGCACGAACTCGCAGCGCGCGGCCTCAAGAAGCCCATCGTCTTTTCAGATCCAGACCTCGTCAAGTTCGGCGTCACGAAGAAAGTGACGGACGTTCTCGACGCCGCCGGCGTCGCATACGCGCTCTTCACTGAAATCAAGCCCAATCCGACTATCGAGAATGTGAAGAGCGGCGTGGAGGCGTTCAAGGCCGCCCAAGCCGATTCAATCGTCGCAATTGGCGGCGGCTCTTCAATGGATACCGCCAAGGCCGTTGGCATCATAATCGCCAACCCTGAATTCGCAGACGTCCGCTCGCTCGAAGGCGTCGCCCCGACGAAGTTCCCCTCCAAGCCCATTCTCGCCGTCCCGACCACCGCCGGCACTGCCGCCGAGGTGACGATCAACTACGTTATTACCGATGTCGAGAAGCGTCGCAAGTTCGTCTGCGTCGATCCCCACGATATTCCCGTCGTCGCGTTTGTCGATCCTGAAATGATGTCCACCATGCCCAAGGGCCTCACGGCGTTCACCGGCATGGACGCGCTCACGCACGCAATCGAAGGCCTCACGACGAAGGCGGCATGCGAGATTACGGACATGTTCCACATCAAGGCGATCGAGATTATCTCGCGCTCGCTGCGCGCCGCCGTCGAAAACAAGCCAGAGGGCCGCGAAGGCATGGCGCTTGGCCAGTACATCGCAGGCATGGGCTTCTCGAACGTCGGCCTCGGCATCGACCACTCGATGGCGCATGGCCTTTCTGCGCTCTATGATATGCCCCACGGCAAGGCCTGCGCGATTCTGCTGCCGCTTTCGATGAGGTTCAATGCGGAATACACCGGCGAGAAGTATCGCGAACTCGCCCGCGCCATGGGCGTCAAGGGCGTCGATGCGATGTCGCAGGAGGAATACCGCAAGGCCGCGATCGAGGCTGTCGAGAAGCTCGCCGCAGATGTAGGCATCCCGCCGGATCTCAAGGGCGTGCTCAAGGAAGAGGATGTCCAGTTCCTCGCTGAATCCGCCTACGCCGATGCCTGCCGCCCCGGCAACCCGCGCGAGTGCTCCGTCGCTGAAATCGCCGACCTCTACAGGTCGCTTATGTAATGCAAAGGAAGAGAAAAGGGGGATGGCCGTACTTCTGTGCGGCCGATTGTCTTGTTTTCTGGAAGATCTAGATGTTCTAGAGCTTCTAGATTTTCTAGAACCGCTAGCCACGGCCGCGCTGAAGCGCGGCCTCTTGACCCTTTCGGGTCGAATATGATATAATATTATGCACTATGAAACTTGAAGAATTGAAGGGTAAAACAGTAGGCGTCTGCGTCAGCGGAGGCCTTGATTCCAAGACGATTTGCTGCGTGCTGCAGGATGCCGGCGTGAAGGTGAAGGCGTTCAGTGCGAATGTCGGCCAGCCGGACGAAAAAGATATCAATGACATCAAGAAGAAGATGGCGCCCACCGGGGTGGAGACGACAATCGTCGACGTCACCAAGGAGATGGCCGACATATGCTTCGAGACGGTGAAGTGTCAGGCGATGTACGACGGCGGCTACTGGAATTCGACTGGTATTGCTCGCGCCGTGACCGTTCAGGCGCTCCTTCCCGCGATGAAGAAGGCAGGCTGCACGGCGCTTGTCCATGGCGCCACGGGTCGCGGCAACGACCAGATGCGTTTCGAACGCTACACGAACGTCCTCGATCCTAAGTTCGGCGTCTACGCGCCTTGGCGCGATGCGGAGCTCCTCAAGAAGTTCCCCGGCCGCACCGAGATGGTTGCTTTCCTCGCCAAGCGCGGCATCACTGCGTTCGTCGGCACGAAAAAGAAATATTCAACCGACGCCAACCTCGCCGGCCTCTCCCACGAAGCCGAGGATCTTGAATCGATGGAGACCTCCATGCGCATCGTCAAGCCCACAATGGGAGTGTGGCCGGAAAAGGCGCCAAACAAGGTCGAGAAGATCGTCCTCAAGTTCGAGAAGGGACGTTGCGTCGCCATAAACGGCAAGAAGATGACGCCGTACGAAGTGATGCTCGAAGTGAACAAGATAGGCGGCCGCAACGGCATCGGCATGAAGCACGCCCTCGAAAATCGCATCATCGGCACGAAATCCCGCGGCGTCTACGAAGCTCCTGGCATGGAAGTCCTCTCGTGGGGTCTCAAGTATATCTACGAGGGTATCATGGATCGCCGCTCGACGCTCCTCTTCCAGCAGCTCTCCAAACTTGTCGCAGACCAGATCTATGACGGCCGCTGGTTCGATCCCGCCACACGCGCTGCCCGCGCCGCGATCCAGGTCTGGGCCGACAAGGCGACGGCGGAAGTGACGCTCGGCCTCTACAAGGGCAACATCTTCTTCGAGTCCCTCACGGGGCTCAAGGCGACGATTTACAACGAAGCCGACTCTTCTATGGAGAAGAGCAATGGCCTCAACCCGCACTCCTCCCAGGGCTTTGCGGAGATTCAGTCCGTAGAAGCGAAGATGCTTGCCAAAGCCGGGCAGATCAAGTGATTTTTCGATTTTAGCATGGAGAACAGGAAAGGCAGAAGATATTTTGCATCGCAGAGACGCAGAGTGCGCAGAAGTTCAATCGAAAAGTTGAAAACTCGGCATTTCTCTGCTTGCTCTGCGACTCTGCGCTAAAAAAATCGAGAGGCTTGGAACAAATCGAAAAATAGAAAATCGAAGAATCGAAAAATCGAAAATTTGAAAATGTCAGAAGAAGAGTCAAAAGAAGAAACGCAGACGCCAGAGGCGGAGAAGGGCGCGCAGGAGGCTGCCGCCCCCGCTGTCGAGGAAGCTGCCCCTGCGCAACCGGCCGAACCCGACTGGAAGGACATGTATGCGCGCCTCCTCGCCGATTTCGACAACTACAAGAAGCGCATGGCCCGCGATCGCGAGGATACTTACCGTTTCGCCGAAGCCGATATACTCAAGGATATTCTCCCGACTGTAGATAATCTTGCTCTCGCGCTCGACAAAGCGGAGAACAAGGATGACGCATTCGTCAAAGGCGTTGCTCTCGTTCGCGATTCGCTCATGAAGGCGTTGAAGGATCACGATGCAGAGCCGTTCGATTCCATCGGCAAGGAACTCGATACGGAAAAAATGGAGGCGATTGCCCAGTTGCCGTCCGACGATGTCGACGAGGGCAGGGTTTCCACTGAAGTCAAGAAGGGATGGATGCACAAGGACAAGGTTCTTCGCGTCGCCCAGGTGGTGGTCAGCGCCGGAAAGAAGGCATAATGGCATCAAAGCGCGATTACTACGAAGTGCTCGGCGTCGGCAAGGATGCGACGGCGGACCAGATCAAGTCCGCATACCGCAAACTTGCGATGAAGTACCACCCGGACCGCAATCCGGGCGACAAGGCGGCCGAGGAAAAATTCAAAGAAGCCGCCGAGGCGTACGACGTCCTCCACGATGCGGAGAAGCGTCAGCGTTACGACCAGTTCGGGCATCAGGCGTTTGAAGGCGGCGCCGGTGGCGGCTTCGGCGCCGGCGGCATGAGCATGGATGATATTTTCTCCATGTTCGGCGACCTTTTCGGCGGTCATGGCGGCGGCGGCGCAAGCTTTGGCGGGTTTGGCGATTTCTTTGGCGGCGGCCAGCAGCGCCGTCACGACCCGTCCGGCCCGCAGCGCGGCAACGACATGTCATTCAATCTTGAAATAGACTTCGATGAAGCGGTCTTCGGTTCTGAACGCGAAGTGGAGTTGACCCTGCCCGCACAATGTGACGAGTGCCACGGCACGGGCGCCGCACCAGGCTCCAAACGCATCGCCTGCCCCACGTGCGGTGGACGAGGCGTCGTTTACGCAGGTTCCAGTTTCCTTCGCATACAGCAAACCTGCCCGCGTTGCGGCGGCGAGGGATCCATCATCGAAAAGCCGTGTCGCAGTTGCCGTGGTACGGGGCAGATTTCGCGCGAACGCAAAATCAATCTGAAAATCCCCAAAGGCGTCGACAATGGCGCGAGCCTGCGTCTTGCAGGCAAGGGAGGTTGCGGGCTGCGCGGTGGCGAGAATGGCGATTTGTTCGTGGTGCTCAGCATCAAACCAAGCGACATTTTCGAGCGCTCGGGATTGAATCTCGGCGTAGAGGTGCCCGTGTCGCCTGTCGTCGCGGCTCTTGGCGGCTCGGTCGATGTCCCCACTCCGCTTGGCATGGCGCAGCTCAAAATCCCGGCCGGCACTCCAGACGGCAAAGTCTTTCGTATGCGCGGCAAGGGCATTCAGTCGTTTCGCGGCCAGACGGGCGACCTCGATGTACGCGTCGTAATAGAAGTCCCGCAGTCGCTCGATCGCAAACAGCGCGAAGCCCTCGAAGCCTTCGCCCGCTCGACGTCTGCGGCCAACTATCCGGAATCCCAGCGCCTCGCAAACAAATCGCGCATATTCTTCGCTCACAAGGAGAAACTTGAGAAAGGCTGATTTTTCTAGAGACTCTAGATGTCTATGAGGTTCTAGATATTTTCTACCTTTCAACCTTTCAACTTTAAAAAAGCACCTGTGGTGAAATGGCAGACACGCTGGATTTAGGTTCCAGTGCCGCAAGGCGTAAGGGTTCGAGTCCCTTCAGGTGCACCAGCAGGAAAATACCATGTATACGCTCGGCATCGACTCCAGCACGCAGTCTATCAAGGCGCTTGTATACGATTCGCAGACGCGCAAGGCGGTGACGACGGTTTCCGTCAATTTTGGCAAGGAGTTGCCTGAATTTGGCTCTCCGGATGGTTTTTTCCCCAATGCCGATCCGCTCGTCCGCCACGCAAACCCTCTCATGTGGCTCGCGGCGCTCGACAAGGTGCTTTCAAAGTTGCAAGCGGCTTTCGACACTTCGAAAATCGCGGCCATAGGCGGCGACGGTCAGCAGCATGGCAGCGTCTACCTAGGCGGCGAGTGGTTCGAACGTGTCGCGTCCCTCGACCCGGCAAGCGACCTTGCGACGCAACTTGCGAACTTGTTTTCCCGCAAGACGTCGCCCATCTGGATGGATTCATCCACGACACGGCAGTGCAAAGAACTGGAGGCGAAGTTTGGCAAATATCTTCAGGAGGTGACAGGATCTCCGGCAATAGAGCGTTTCACGCTCCCGCAGATAATGAAGTTTGCGCACGAAGAGCCGGCCGCATATGAAGCAACGGCGCGTATACACCTTGTCAGCTCCTTCTTGGCGAGCGTCCTTGCAGGTGCCGATGCGCCTGTAGACACGGGGGACGGCGCCGGTATGAACGTCCTCAACTTGAAGACGCTCGACTGGGATGGCGACATCTGCTCGTTCGCAGCCCCCGGGCTTCTCGCGAAACTTCCCGGCGTATTCAAACCGGGCGACACAACCCCGCTCAAACTCGCCCCATATTTCGCGAAATACGGTTTCGTCCCCGGCATACCTGTAATGCCATTCACGGGCGACAATCCCGCTTCGCTCGTCGGCACAGGTGCGGACAAGCCGGGTGTCGCCGTCATTTCACTTGGCACGAGCGATGTTTTCTTCGCGGCGATGGAAAATTTCAAGACCGACCCTAACGGCTATGGACACGTCTTTGGCAACCCGTCCGGCGGCTTCATGTCGCTCGCTTGCGTGAAGAACGGGTCGCTTGCGCGCGAGAAGGTCCGCGCACAACTTGGCGTCGATTACAAATTTTTCGATGAAACCGCGTTCGAACTGACGCCGGCCGGCAACGATGGCAAGCGGGCGTTCCCGTATTTCGAGAGCGAGATAACACCGCTCCACCCGGCTACGGGTCTGGATGCGAATTTCGATTGGGACGCTGCCTCCGACGCGGTGCGCGTGCGCGCCGTAATAGAGGCGCAGGTTGCCAATATGTTCGAACGCACTCGCTGGATTGGCTCCTTCGATACGATTCGCGTCACAGGCGGTGCTTCGCGTTCGAAGGGCATCCGCGATACAATAGCCGCCATCTTCGGCGCCAAGGTGGAGACGCTCGAGATTCCCGATTCAGCCGCCCTCGGCGGCGCTCTCATCGCAGCACGTGCCGTGTAGTCGAATATGTATTTCGTCAATAAAATCGTCTATGCGCTTTTAAACCCTGTCGCAATGTCGCTCATCGCGATGTTTGCGGCAGTGATGACGCTTGTATTCTTCGATTGCTCGCGAGGGAAGAAGGCGAGGCGGTTTGCGATTTCATTCGCGGTGTTCGGTTTTTCGTGGCTGCTCGCGTTTTCGCTTCCGGCGTTCTCGCTCGTCTTGGGGCTTGGTCTTGAAAACGAATTTCCTCCAGCGCCGGTGGAGTCTGCGCCGGAAGCGGATGCTATTGTCGTTCTCGGCGGTGGCATGGCTTCGAATACTAACAAACTCGTCTATGCCGAAATGATGGAAGGCGCCGACCGGGTCTGGCAGGCGGCGAGGCTGTACCGCGCGGGCAAGGCGCCGCTTGTCATCGCTTCGGGCATCGCTGAACGCGATTCCACCTTGCCGCTCTTGCTTGATTTTGGCATCCCCGAAGCCGCTACGCTTGTCGAGAACGATTCGCGCAATACCGAAGAGAATGCGAAATTCGTCGAACGTGAATTGAAAGAGCGCTTTGGCGCAGAGAGACGTCTTCGCGTCATTCTCGTCACAAGCGCCTGGCACATGCGTCGCTCGCTGCTCATGTTCAGCCGCTATGCGCCGTTTCTTGAAGTCGTCCCATCCGCCGCCGACTACCCGACCTTGACCTCTCTCGTCCATCAAAACGACGCCACTCTCTGGATTCCTTCTTCATCGGTGCTCGACCTCAACAACGCCCTCTTCAAAGAACATATCGGCTACTGGGGCTACAAATTGTTTAGGTGAAAGGCAGGAAACGTTGCATGCCATCTTTTCCGCCAGGCACATGGGAAGCGCTGCTTGCGCCTGAATTCGCGAAGGACTACTTTCGCGAACTTTCCGGATTTGTAGAGACCGAGTATTCCACGCGAGAGTGTTATCCGCCGCGGGAGAACATATTCGAGGCGTTTCGCGCGACGCCTTTCGAGAATGTCAAGGTCGTCATTCTCGGCCAGGACCCGTATCCCAATCGCGGACAGGCGCATGGGCTTGCGTTCTCTATCGCAAAGCGCATGACGCTGCCGCCGTCGTTGCGCAACATCTACAACGAAATTGAACGCGAATACGGCGTCGCGCTAGACCGTACGTCGGGCGATCTTTCGCGTTGGGCGGCGCAGGGAGTGTTTCTGCTCAACGTCGTCCTTACCCACGCCGCCGGCGACAAGAAACGCCATTTCAAGCGCGGCTGGGAGACGTTCACAGATGCAGTGATTTCGACGCTCGCCGCGCGCAAGGAGCACCTCGTCTTTATGCTGTGGGGCGCCTCTGCGCAGCAGAAGGGCGCGGCGATAGACCGCAGCCGGCATCTCGTCTTGACCGCTCCGCACCCCGCATACGCCTATCAGGGATTCCCTGGATGCGGCCATTTCAAGGCGGCGAACGCTTACTTGGAAGAACACGCAATTCCACCGGTTGAATGGTTTCGCACGTTGCCATGATAACGCTTGAATACGAGAAATCGCTTTGTTCGTCAATCATCATCGGCGTAGATGAAGCCGGACGCGGACCGCTTGCCGGCGGCGTATATGCGGCCGCAGTGACGGCGCCGCTCGGCGTGGCGGAACGACTGCTTGTCGGCGACTGGCGGGAAATCAACGACTCCAAAGCGCTCAGCACGAAGAAACGCGAGCGTTTGGCAAAGGTGATCAAATCCACGCCCGGCTGCATTTGGGCCGTCGCCAGCGCCTCGCCAGCAGAAATCGACGACCTCAACATCCTCAATGCTACCTACCTCGCAATGCGAAGGGCGGCCGAGGATGTCGGCAGTCGTCTCGCGCCGGGAGACGTCAAAATACTCGTCGACGGCAATCCTGCGAAGGGGCTCCCGTATCCTGCGATGAATCTCGTAAAGGGCGATGCGAAATCCCTCTTCATCGCGGCGGCGTCGATCCTGGCCAAGACTGCGCGCGACGCAGATTGCGAACGACTGGAGACGCTGTATCCGGGTTATGGGTTTGCCAAGCACAAGGGCTACCCTACGAAAGACCACATTGCCGCGCTCAAGCGCCTCGGCCCATGTCCCGAGCATCGCCGCTCCTTCGCACCGGTCCGGTTGGCAGTTATATAACTAGCAGTTGGCAGTTAGTAGTTGGCCTCCCGGGGCGACGAGGTGCAACGCCCAAATCATTCTTCCACGTTTGAAGCCACTGCCTCCTGAAACTGCCGACTGCAATATAAACTCGAAATGAGACTCGCGATTGTGCCGTAGCGGTAGCCGTCGCTTGTCGGTGGCTCGCGTTTATAGCGAGCCAACCCGAAGCGAAAGCGAAGGCGAGCGAAGCGAGCATCGTCGGCACAATCGCCAAACGCAATTTTGCGATCTTTGCGTTATAATCGTTCAAGTCAAAAGTAAATGCAGTTGCCCTGTTTTTATCGGCAAAGGGGGTTGACCGCCAATGCGGGGTTTTGATATAATGTTATCTATACGAGTGTATTAGATTACAACTGCTGTTCGTTTGCTAGCAATGTCTGAAAAGAAAATTCTGATAGTCGAATCCCCGGCCAAGGCCAAGACGATAGGGAAATATCTGGGTCCGGACTTCAAAGTCCTGAGTTCGGTAGGGCATGTGCGCGACTTGCCGAAAGAATCCGGCGCGATCAAGATTCAAAAGGTCGCAGATGGTAAATGGACATTCCAGCCGAAATATGTAGTCTCCGACGGCAAGCAGAAGGTCGTAAGCGAATTGAAGAGCGCCGTCAAGACGGCATCATGCGTCTATCTTGCGAGCGACCCCGACCGCGAAGGGGAGGCGATTGCGTGGCACTTGAAGGAGGTTCTCAAGTCCACGGCTGGCTCAAAGCCGTTCTATCGCGTCGCTTACAATGAAATCACGCGCGAGGCGGTCCTGGAAGCGATCGCCTCTCCTCACGATATCAACATGCCGCGTGTCGATGCGCAGCAGGCCCGTCGTATTCTCGACCGCATCGTGGGCTACAAGGTTTCGCCGCTGTTGTGGTCGAACATCAACTGCGCCAATTCGAGGACGCTGAGCGCGGGGCGTGTGCAGTCCGTTGCGTTGAGGTTGCTCGTCGAGCGCCAGCGCGAGATCGAGTCATTTGTCCCTGAGACGTATTGGCTGATGGGCGTCGAGGCGGAGAAGGGCGGCACGAAGGAGCGCTTCATCGCCAAACTTTCCCGTCTCGATGGCGAGAAGGCGGAAGTCAAGAGCCGTCAGCTCGCAGATGCGCTTCTCCTCGATCTTGCCGACGCAAAACTGCGTGTGAAGGATATCAGAACGACGCCCAAGAAGCGCAATCCGTTCGCGCCGTTCACGACGTCGACACTACAGCAGTCCGCTTCGGGATTCCTCGGCTATTCACCCGGCAAGACGATGAAGCTCGCGCAGTCGCTCTACGAGCAAGGTATAATCACCTACATGCGTACGGATTCGGTGAACGTCTCTGCGCAAGCGCGCGCCGCTGCCAAGGAATATATCGAGACGAAGTTCGGTCCGCAGTTTTATCCCGAGAAGCCCAACTTCTACAAGTCCAAGGATTCCGCCCAGGAGGCGCACGAGGCGATAAGGCCGACTAATGTGATGCTGGAGCCCGCAGCTGCAACACAGCTGGAACCGGCAGAACTCAAACTCTACGATCTTATATGGCGGCGCTTCGTGGCGAGCCAGATGGCAAGTGCGAGGACTCTCGTCAAAACGGTCGTTCTCGTCGCAGAGAAGAGCCCTCTCGCCCACAATTACGTTTTCACCGCGAGTTCGACGGATGTCGAGTTCGAGGGCTTTATGAAGGCGATGGCGATGTCGCTCAAGAAGAAGTCGCCGGACGAGGACGAAGAGGACTCCGACGAGGTCGCCTCCATTCCGCCGTTGGAACTGGATGAACAGCTCTCGGCCGCGCGTTGGCTGGCCGACGAGCGCCAGACCAAGGGGCCGCAGCACTATACCGAGGCCTCCCTCATCAAGGCGCTCGAAGAAAACGGCGTCGGCAGGCCTTCCACTTACGCCGCCACTGTCGAAACGCTGAAAATGCGCGAGTATGCGAAAACCGACAAGCGCCAGCTTGTTCCGCTCGAACGCGGCATCCTCGTCTGCGATTGGCTCGTCAAGAAGCTCGAAGGGCTTTTCAACGTCGGCTACACCGCCAAGATGGAATCCGAGCTCGACAAGATAGAACTCAAGGGCGAAGCGATGGACGACATGCTCTCGGCGTTCTACGAGAAGTTTCTGCACGATGTAGCCGAGGCTAATCCGCCGCCGGACCTCGCTAAATTTGAAACCGTCTTCGCGCTTCTGGATGAGGTGAAGGAGTGGAAACCGGCGAAGAAGGCGAACGGACGCACTTACGACGACAAGGCGTTCGTCCAAAGCGTCCGCGACCAGATTGCCGCCGGCAAGCGTCAGGTTTCTGCGAGGCAGCTCGACTTCCTCATTCGTATGGTAGTTTCGTATGAAGCCCAGATTCCTGACGCCGAGCAGCGACTTAAGGCCGCGGGCCTTGGCGCAGGCGCTTCCATCCAGCCTCAAAAGGCCGATGACGAACTCGTCAAGTATACATTCGACGTCATGGACCGCATCGGCGGCATGCTCAAAAACCCGTTTCTCAAGAGCCTTCGCGAGCAATGGGATCGCGGCAGGGGCCTCTCGCTCAAGCAGTTTTCAATTCTCGCAAAGTCTGCAGGCGAAAACGCCTCCGGCCTCGACGATTGCGATGCGATCCGCGAGAAACTCGCCCCGTTCGTCCCGGACGGCTTCGCCAAAGACGAAACCGACCCTGCAGCCCCGGCCTTGCTCGCTCTGATGGATACCGTGACGGAATGGCGCGCACCATCAAAGAAGGGCAAGAAAGTCTACGACGACAAGGCGTTCGTGAAGTCTCTCGCGGATCAATTCGCCCGGCGCAAGTCGCTTTCAGATCGTCAAGTCCTCGCCTTGAAGCGCGTTGCCGTCTCCTACAAGGATAAAATTCCTGAATGGGATAAGTTCGCCGACGAACTCGGGCTCAACGACATTCCATCCAGCCGCGACAAAAGCGCCAAGGTAGACCTCTGAATCGAAATTGTCGATTTATCGATTTTTCGATTGGCGCCCAAGCAATCCTTTTTCTCCCGCAGAGAACCCGAGAGGGCGCAGAGGTTTGAGCGCAAATCGAAAAATCGAAAAAATTCTCCATGCAAACGAATCCTGCGATACATCAAGATCCGTTTGTCAAGGAGTTTGAGAACTACCTGATGGCGGAAAGGAGTGCGAGCGAGAACACCAGACTCGGCTACACTCGCGACATTGCGCAATTCGCGACGTTCAAGTGGGGCGCGGCAGCCGAGCCGCCGTTCGCATGGCGCGACGCGACTGAACGCGATGCGCGCGATTTTATTGCGAAGCTGACGAAGGAGGGCGTCAAGCCTGCCAGCCTCAAGCGCAAGATCGCCGCCGTCAGGATGCTCTACCGCCATTTGCGCCGCAGGGGAGAGGTCGTCGACAATCCATTTGCGCTCCTTCACGGTCCACGTCAGCCGAAATCGCTGCCCAAGATCATGTCGGTCAAGGAGATATTCGCCTTTCTCGAGCAGCCGCTCAAAGATCTCGAGGCTGGCACGACAACCGAATATCCGGCGCGGCGGGATGCGGCGCTCTTCGAGTTTCTCTACTCCACGGGCTGCCGCATAAGCGAAGCAATTGCGGTAAAGTGGGGTGAAATAGATTTCAGGCGCGGCACGGTCGTAGTCTTGGGCAAGGGGTCGAAGGAGCGGCTCGTCATTCTCGGGCGAAAGGCGATCGATGCGCTTCTCGCACTGCGCAACACGATACGCGCCCGTCGCAGCGATATTTCAGGCGACGAAGCCGATGTGTTTCTTTCCGACCGTCTAGAAAAAATATCGTCGCGTTTCGTCGAGCTGCGCATGAAACGCTACCTCGCAGAGGCCGGCCTTCCACAGGAGCTCACCCCTCACAAAATCCGCCACAGCTTCGCCACCCATCTTCTCGACGCAGGCGCGGACTTGCGCAGCGTACAGGAAATGCTTGGACACGCCACTCTTTCCACCACGCAGGTATACACCCACGTTTCAATCGAACACCTCAAAGACGAATACGCCAAATCCCATCCAAGGCGTTGAACTCTGAAACCACCACATGAAAAACATCTTGCTAGCAATCTCCATCGCCTTTTCGCTCTTCGCCTTCGCAGGGGAGAAGTCTGTGACGCCGGCCGACTATCCCGATGCCGATGCGGTGCTCGTGGAATCTCTCGAAGATACTGAATACAAGAGCGACGGCACGTACACCTCCCGCGGTTTCCAGTGCGTGAAAATCCTCACCGAGAAGGGCAAGCGCGACGAAAGCGAACTCATCTTGCATTACAATTCGCGTTTTATGAAGTCGGAGATAACTTTCGTCAAGGTGAAGAACGCCGCCGGCGAAGTCCGCGACGTCGATATTTCTGCGACGTCGAAGGTGATAGTCGACAATTCCTCCGCCAACGAGAATATCTACGACCCTATGTCCCGCAAGCTCGTTTGCACTGTTCCGGGGCTTGAAGTCGGCGACGAACTCGTCTACGAAACTCTCACGACCGTATTCGCCTCGCGCATCGAAGACAACTTCTACGACTCGAGCGTGATGGAGTGGTCCACGCCCATCCTCCATCAGCGCGTGAGGGTCGTCTGCCCCGCTGAACTGCCTGTGAAGAAGGTGAAGATCGCATACCCCAAGGGCGAAGTGAAGTTCAGCGAGCGCGACCTCGAGGATGGCCGCCACGAGATGGTGTGGGAAACGGCCGGAGAAATGGAGCAAGTCTTCCCCGAACCAGACATGCCGCCGCTCTACACGCTCGTCCAGTGCCTGCGCGTTTCCACGGTTGAAACGTGGCAGGATATTTCCAGTTGGTATTGGCGCATCTCGCTGCCCCACCTCGAAAAGACGAACGTGGCGATTTCCAACAAGGTCGCTGAAATCGGGCGCGACTTGCCAAAACTCTACAAGTGGGTGGCGCAGGAAGTGCGCTACATGGGGCTCACGATGGAGGACAAGGCGCCCGGCTACGCGCCGCACGATGTCTCGATCACATTCGACAACCGCTACGGCGTATGCCGGGACAAGGCGGCTCTCCTTGTCGCGATGTTGCGCATCGCCGGGTTTGAGGCGTATCCCGTCCTCATCCACGCCGGTGCAAAGATGGATAAGGACGTCCCCAGTCCCTACTTCAACCATGCAATTGTCGCAGTCGCCTTGCCCGAGGGCGGCGTCGGGGAACTGGGCCTTGGCGAATGCGCCGTCACGGGAGGTGGCAAATACGTCCTTATGGACCCGACCGATGAATCGAGCCGCGATCTTCTGCCTTCTTATCTTTCGAATAAATCCTTCATTGTAGCCCGTCCCGACGGCGAGGATTTGCTCACCTCCGCCGTCCCGGACGCCGAGGCTAATTCTCTCAAGATTTACCAGAAAGGCACTCTGGAGAAGGATGGCAGCCTCCTCATGCAAGGTCACGCAATCTTCAACGGCATAAATGACAATGTATACCGCAACGCGCTACTCCGCCGTCGCGAGGATGCTCGCAAGAAGCTCTTCGCGCGCATACTCGCCAACCTCGCTCCCGGCGCCGATTTGCTCGATGTGAAGATTTATCCACTCGACCTTCAGAACACGGCCGAACCGCTGAAGGTGGATTTGCTCTATCGCGTTCCAGACGCGCTTGTCAGGGGCGATGCGAGGCTGGAACTCTCGCCCGTCTGCCTATCGCGAGTATTAGGATCTGCGAACTGGCTGCTTGAAGGCAAGACCTCGCTAGAAAAGCGCGTATTCCCCCTCGTCGTCGATTCAACCGCCTGCGTGGAGGAAGAGATATCTCTTACGATGGACGACACGGCGGGCGAAGCCGTGCACCTTCCTGAAGATGTCGACATCGAGGGCGCGTATGCGTATTCGCGTCATTGCACGTATGATGACAGCAAGTTCGAATTGAAGCGCCGTCTCGCGGTGAACGCGGTCGAGTTCTCGCCCGAGGAATACGACGCGCTGCGGGAGAGCGCCAAGGAGATTGAAAAACGCGAGAGGGAGCGTCCAGTGTTCGCGCGCAACGACGCCGCCGGCGCCAACGCCCGCACGCTTCTTTCGCGCAGCATCGTCAACGTTGTTTCGCCTCGCGATTGGGTCTCTACGAACACCGTCGTGCGCAAAATCCTTTCCTACGACGGCAAGAAGAAATTTTCTGAACTCGCGTATTCGTTCAATCCCTCGTGGAAGAATGTCGAAGTCGTCTCTGCTTCTGTGCGTACGCAGGACGGCCGCGTGTTCGAGGCAGGCGAGCGCGAAAAGAACGTGTTCGATGCAGCGTGGGCAGCCACAGCGCCGCGCTACGCGCCGTCGAAGCAGCTCGTCGTGAACATACCTGGTGTCGAAGTCGGTAGCGAAGTTGCGTTCACCGTCGTAACGAGCGTCACGAACGCCCCCGCCGAGTTCTACGGCGCTTGGAACTTCGATTCCTACGAGCCGGTTGACAAGATCGAACTCGTCCTCAACGGCGAGAAGTTCGTCCGCACGAATGTGAAGATGCTGGAGTCGGAACCCCTTGCAGCCGACGGCGCTCTATGGCGCGACATGCTCGTCGTCAGCTCCAACGATTTCGCCGCAGCCGCGCGTCGCCTCGCTCCTGCCGCAAAAGTCGCCGCATACCGTGTCAAGGGTCCGTGGGGCGATTCTGTCGAGTCAATTCGCGACTGGATGCGCAAGAACGTCCGCATCGCTGGGCCCTCTCTCTACGAAACGCCCATCGAGAACCAGATGACGCCGCCGGACGTCGTCATCAAGGAGGGATACGCTTCCCGCCTCGACTACATAAGGACAATGTGCTCGCTCATGCTAGGCGCCGGGCTCGACGCCGAAGTCGTTTTCGCCTCGCTCGATTCGTTCAAAACGGCGGAGGTGCAGCGCATGGATATGTTCGACAAGCCCAATATTCGCGCCTTTGCATATCCTCTTTGCAAGGTGGTTGAACGCTCAGGCGGTTTTTGGTCGTTCTTGTGCTTCGGCGGAGTCGAAATGACGTCGTTTATCGGTACTGAAAACGAATACGCGCCTCCCGGCGCCACCGACTTCGCCTACTCCCACTACTTCGACGCCGACGGTCGCTTTGGCTCTATCGAAGATTTCCTTCCAACATTCAAGGATTCTTCGCTGACCATCTACCTCCGCGAAAACGGCGCTGCAGATATCGATGTCGAAGAGAAGATGTACGGCTCGCTCGTCGGTGAATTCCGCAAGAAATACGCAGAGTTGCTTCCCGAAGATCGCGCCCGCCACTACCAGGAACTCATCGGCGAACTCGCACAAGGCGCGAGCGCCACGCGCGAACTCGAGACCGACGTCGAGGGGTATCCGGCTACGCGCAAGTACAGCGTCTACATCGAAAACTTCGCAGTCAAGTCCGCTTCCGACGCGCTTACAGTCGTCGTGCCAGAGTTCTACGAAGAGCTCTTCCCGCTTGCCAATACGACGCGCCAGACGCCTATCGAAGTCGGTCGCGCAGACCCGGCCGTCACGACGGTCAAGGTGGTTTTCCCGGAGGGTTACGTAAAACTGGAACACCTCCCCGCCCCGTACATCGTCGCCGACCCGTCCGACCCGCAGAATGCGCAGTGGTGGCAGATGGAAGTTTCGAGCGCAATGGAAGATGGACGGCTTGCCGTCACCATGACGCGCCGCCGTTTCGAGCGCTCCACGACGTGGCACCCCGCAGGCGTCGCGCCACTCCTGCGCGAATACTCGCGCCACGCCCGCTCGCGAGCCGAGCGCTCGATTACGGCGAGAACTGATATTTAGCATTTTACATTGCATCAGAATGAAGTAGGAATTAGGAGATAATACGTACGCCCCGCCTGAGCAGCAAATTTCCTACTTCCTCCTTTCTACTTCCTATTTTCTAGATGTGGTGCAATGCCAAATGCGAAGTGCGACGATGAGAATGCGTTTTGACATCATATCCTGCCAACCTCGCATGTTCGAGGGATTCCTGCGCGAATCGATCCTCGGTCGCGCGGCGAAGAAGGGGATTTGCGAGATAAACGTCGTCGACCTGAGAGAATTTGGAGAAGGCCGCTACAAGAAAATCGATGATAAGCCGTACGGCGGCGGCCCGGGCTGCCTGATGACGTGCGGCCCTTGGTTTCGCGCCGTCGAGAGTGTTGCCACGCCCGGCTGCGAAGTCGTCATGACTACGCCCTGCGGCAAGCGTTTTTCACAGGCCGACTCGCGAGAACTCGCTGCGTCCGCATGCCACGTCGTATTCATGTGCGGCCATTACGAAGGCTTCGACGAGCGCATACGAACGCTCGCCACGCGCGAATATTCGATAGGCGACTTTGTCATGACAGGCGGCGAACTTGCCGCCGCTGCAATGTGCGATTCCATAGCGCGGCTTCTCCCTGGCGTCCTTGGCGGCGGCCCTGAGGCCGTCGCCGACGAAAGCTTTTCTTCCTCGGACCTCCTCGAAGCCCCGCAGTACACCCACCCCGCTTCATTTCGCGGCATGGACGTTCCGGCAGTCCTTCTCAGTGGCGACCACAAACGCATAGACGCCTGGCGACGTGCAAACAGAAGGTTGAAAAGGGGAAAGTAAAGAGGAAAGATTCCTGGAGGTTCTGGAAATTCGAGATATTCTAGAAGCCCTCTCGCCTCTTCTCGCTTCCCTCTTCTCTCTTCCCTTTCCGAAATCGAATAATTGCATAAAAAGGTATGTTTGAAATGAATCGAAAAATCTCACTCCTGTGCGTCGCGCTTGCGATGATGCTTGTTTCGCAGGCTGCGACGAAGATCGCTTGCATCGGCGACTCCATCACATACGGCACCAATCTATCGCCGTCCGAGAGCTACCCGACGCGGTTGCAAGAACTGCTGGATGCCGCACACCCAGGCGAATACGAAGTGCGCAACTTCGGCAACCCCGGTCGCGGCGTCTATCTCGACTCCATGCGCGGCACGGAGAAGCGCGGCTTTCGTTGGATGAAAGAGCACTCTGCCGCGCTCGCTTGGCAGCCGGATGTCGTCATCTGCAACCTCGGCATCAACGATTGCGGCGAGTTTGTCAAGGAATTCACTGGGGAGCGCGAACGCGGCAATTTCGTGCGCGATTACGTCACGCTGCTTGATGACTACAAAGCCCTGCCCACCCGTCCGCAACTCTTTATCTGGCGCAAACTCTCTCCACTCGCGCCCGGCCAGAAGTTCTACCGCTCGAGCGAGCCGTTCCTCATGCAGCGCGAACTTGATGCCGTCTGCCGCGAAACCGGCGCAACGGGAATCGACATGTTCGCGCCGCTGCAGGACGAAATGGACTCCATCTTGGCGCGCGACCGCATACACCCCGACGAGCGCGGCGCAAAACTCATCGCCAAGGCGACATTCGACGCACTGCGCGAGAGCGCGGCCATCGCCGCACCCGCTCCTTCTGCGCTGAAGGGTGAAGTGTGGCTTGCAGCAGGCCAGTCCAACATGCAGAAGGGATGGGGAGAATTCATGGCAACGAGCGAAGAGCGTTCTCGCGGCGAAAAAGAACTCGCCGCGCTCGAGTCCGTCGAAATCTATTTCTGGGATTTCAACGATGCCACTTTCATCCGCCTGACGCCGGAGAATGCAAAAGCGAAATCAGCCTTTGGCGTCAGCTTTGCAATCCGCCGCGCGAAGGCAACCGGCGGCCCTGTGACGCTCCTCTATGTCGCCGCAGGCGGCGCTTCCACCGAGTCGTTCCTTTCAGAAGCGACGATGTGTTCGCTCGACGCCTCCGGCCGCCCGAAATATCCTCGCCTCGCCGCAATCGCCACCAACCGCCACCGGCTCGATGCGAATCGCGACTACCCGTGTCTGTGGGTCGCCCGCGAATATCCTCGCCGCCGCAACAACCTCGAAGAAGGGCATTGGTGGCCCGTTTCCGCGCTCTACGACGCAGGAATAGCGAAAGTGGAGGGCCTCCCCCTCGACGGCATCCTCTGGTATCAAGGCGAATCGAACGCCACGACATGCGTCGCGCCAGACACTCCCACGGAACGCGACTATCAAGTCGAGACCCTGCGCGCAGCAATCGAAGAGTTGCGCGCCGGGCGCGATATTCCCTTCGTCGTCGTTGGACTACCCAAGATGAACCGCCCCTGGGCGCAATACCGCAGCGTCCAGAAGCAAGTCTGCGACGAAACCGGCGCCATCTTTGTCGACACGTTCGCAGCCGGCCTTGGCGACGAGCGCGATGTCCACCCTCGCGACAAAATTCCGTTTGCAGATTTGGCCGCATCCGCAGTCGCGCTGTGCGCGGCCGAAGTAGGAAGTAGGAAGTAGGATATTTAGCGCCATGAAGACGCGGATTCAGTCCCCATTTCGCCCGTGCTCGGCAAGAGTGCAAAGCGCGGCCCGTTTTTCAACTTTTCAACTCCCCCACTTGACCCCCACGGCGGGCAAATGATATAATATTTTAGTCTTTAACACCCACTGGAGTATTATATGGGCGGTCTTTGCGCAGTCGCGGCGAAAGAAGAGTGTTCAATCGATTTATTTTTCGGTACGGATTACCATTCGCACCTTGGAACCCATCGCGGTGGAATGGCGGTGTTTTCCGACGAGAAGGGATTTCAGCGTTCGATTCACAACATCCAGAACGCGCCGTTCAGGAGTAAATTCGAGAATGACGTCGCCAAATTCTCCGGCCGCAGCGGACTGGGCGTCATATCAGATACCGATCCGCAGCCGCTTGTGATGTGCGCAAGGTTCGGCACTTTCGCGATAACGACCGTGGGGCTTATCGAGAACATTGAAGAAATCAAAGCGGAGCTTTTCAAGGAATATTCCGTCCAGCTCCAGTATTCCACGACAAGCGGGATGGTGGGCCCGACTGAGGTCGTCAGTTCCATGATTTCCACATGTTCGTCGCTCGTGGAAGGTGTGAAGTTCGTCCAGTCGAAAGTGCGCGGCTCGTGCACGATGATGTTGATGGACGACAAGGGGCGGATATACGCCGCGCGCGACAAGTTCGGGCGCACGCCTGTCGTCATCGGCCGCAAGGATGGCGCGATGATGGCCGTGCAGGAAAGTTGCGCATTACCGAATCTCGGCTACACGTACGAGCGGGATCTTGGGCCGGGCGAGATGGTAGAGATGTCTCCGGACGGCCTCGCGACATTGATAGAGCCCGGAGAGAAGATGGCGATTTGTTCGTTTCTCTGGATTTACTACGGCTACCCTGCGTCGAGCTACGAGGGGCGCAACGTCGAGATGGCGCGTTACAGGTGCGGGGCGGCGCTCGCGAAACGCGACGAGACGACGCCGGACGCAGCGTGCGGCATCCCTGATTCAGGCACTTCGCACGCCCTCGGCTACGCCCATGAAAAGGGCATCAAGTTCGCGCGCCCGTTCGTCAAATACACTCCCACGTGGGCGCGCAGTTTCATGCCGCAGGATCAACGCCAGCGCGAACACGTGGCTTCGATGAAGCTAATTCCAATCCCCGGCTTGATCAAGGACAAGAAACTTGTTTTCTGCGACGACTCTATCGTGCGCGGCACGCAGCTTGGCAAGCAGGCTGCGCGCCTCTACGCTGAAGGCTGCAAAGAAACGCATATGCGCATCGCCTGTCCGCCGCTCGTATACCCTTGCAGATTTATTAATTTCTCGCGTTCGAAAAGCGTCTACGACCTTATCACCCGCCGCTATGTCCGCGGACATGAAGGCGAAGGAGCGGACGTCGCGAAGTACACCGACCCCGATTCGCAAGCCTACAAGGACATGGTCGAGTTCATCCGCGAGAAACTCAATCTCACTTCTCTTGCGTTTCAGCGGCTCGACGATCTTGTGAAGGCAATCGGATTGCCGGAGGAGAAGCTCTGTACGTATTGCTGGTCCGGGCGCGACGTATCGCTTGAGGACGAATGTGCAGGAGAGTGCGCCAACTGTCCATGCGCTACGCGATAATATCGGATATTCATGCCAACGCGCATGCCTTGAAACGCGTCCTCGATGCCGCAAAAAGCGAGGGCGTGGACAAAATTGTCTGTCTCGGGGATGTCGTCGGCTACGGGCAGTTTCCGGCTGAAACGCTGCGGCTGCTGAAGGAATGGCAAGTCGAGACGATCGCTGGCAATCATGACGATGCGGTCTCCGGCAGATCCGACGCCAAAGGATTTTCCAAGGTCGCCGCAAATTCGGTGAATCGCCACAAGAGCGAGCTCGACTCCAGCGACAAGAAATGGCTCGGAGCGCTCCCGTATACGTTGGAACTAGATTCCGGCGCTGTATGCGTTCACGGCGACTTCACCGATCCGCCCAAATTCTTCTATATCGAAGACGAGCGCGACGCGCTTGCAAATTTCACAGCATTTAGCGGGAATCTTCTCTTTGCCGGTCATACGCATTCGCCCGGACTGTTCCTCACCGGCGCAAGCGGCAATGTCTACAAACTGCCGCCACAGGATTTCACGATCGAAGAGGGCAAGCGCTACATAGTCAATCCCGGCAGCGTGGGCTATCCGCGGGACGAAGGCAAAGATTGCGTTTCGTCGTTTGTCGTTTACGACTCGACCGAGGGAACGGTTTCGTTTAAATCAGTGCCGTTTGTCGTGGCAAGCGTGATACAGCAAAACTTCGCCGTCGCTACTTTCTTCGAGCGAGTCGCCTTCCCGGTCGCGGTTTTTTCGACGCTGGCGTTAATTGCGCTGCTCGCATATGTTGGCGTATTTCTCCGCCGTAATTTCGCGCCGGAGGCTTATCAGCTGCAAGAATTGGATTCAATCGTGGTTGAAGAAACCGCCGAGCCGTTCCGATATGCCGTGCTTGCTGTCGATGCCAATAAAAAGCGTGTCAGGGCAAATCTCGCGCTCAAACGAGATTCCTCGCCGGTAATATTGCGTTTCGAATTCCTCGATGCGGGCGGCAGGACAATTTCGAGGCAGGACATTCCCGTGAAGAGCTCAAGCAAGAAGGCGTATAAAATACCCAAGGCAGCGGGAAAGGTTAAGGTCGAAGTGTATCGAATCAGCAAACGCAAAGCGCCGGAAATCAAATCATTCTCGCCAATTGTGGAGTGAGGGGCGTATTTTACATTTGGCATTTGGCATTTCGCATTGCATTTGGCCATTTATTTTGCCATTTCAGGAGTCAGCGGCTACGAACGTTGCAGAGCGGTTTTAGAGATTAATCTTGTTGCACCGGGAGAGAGTCCCAAATGTCTAAATGACCAAATGGACAAATGCAATGCTAAATGTAAAAATGCGAAATGTAATGCGAAATGAAAAATGCTAAATTCATTGTAATTTGCATTGCCGTTGCCGCCGTGTCGATATTGTGTGCGACGAAAGCGGGATGGAGGGGGCGTCATAAAGAAAACCATTTCGTGGAATGGGTGACAATGGGGACTGTGGCGGAATTCCATGTGCGTTCGGAGGAAGATTTGGGGAAAGCGCATATTGTCATGGAAGTGTTTGCCGACATCGAGCGCCTTGTCAATGCGCACGACAAGGAGAGCGAACTCTCGCGCCTTTCGAACCTCGACGACAATGCGCTTCTTGCGAGCGCTTCTGAACTTGTGCGCCCGTGCTACGAGGCGGCATTCAAGATGCGAGACGTCTCCGGCGGCGTGTTCAATCCGCGCTGGAGGGGCGAAGGGACGCTCGACCTGGGCGCGATTGCCAAAGGCTACGCCGTCGACCTTGCCGCAGAACGCGTGGGCTCTTGCGACGCGCTCATATCCCTTGGCGGCAACATGAAAGCCCTCGGTGGCGAGTGGTGCGTCGGCGTGATGGCCGCGGGCGGAGGAGAGAATTTCACCCTCAAAGCAAACGAAGCATGTGCCACAAGCGGCGAATATTTCCGCGGCAATCATATTAAGAACGCTCTCACCGGCAAGGATGTCGAAAGCGGCATATATTCCGTGAGCGTACGCCATCCCTCAAGCGCCATGCTTGCCGATGCACTTTCCACAGTGCTCTTCATCCTCGGCCGGGAAAAGGGAGATGCGTTCTTGAAAGCGCACTTCCCTGAAGCGTCTGCAATTTGGGTGAGAAAAAGTTGAAAAGTTGAAAAGGTCTCTCAAGCCTCTGCGGCCTCAAGTGAGAAAAAGGAATGCTTGAAGCAAATCGAAAATCGAAAAATCGAAAATTCCATTCAGGCCATGTTCAAGAATCGCGCATACATGCTTGATGTGAGCAGAGACAGGGTCCCCACCATGCGGACGTTGTTCCTCATTGTCGACATCCTCGCCAGATATCGCTACACTCAGTTCCAACTATATACCGAGCACACCTTCGCGTATTCGAACCACGAAGACGTGTGGGAAGAGGCAGATCCGCTGACGCCTCGCGAAATTGCACGTTTGCAGGCATACTGCGAGATGCAAGGCATAGAGCTTGTCGCAAACCAGAATTCGTTCGGCCACATGGAGCGCTGGCTCTCTCTTCCGCGCTACAACAAGCTTGCCAAGTTCCCGAAGGGCGGAGCAATGACGCCATGGGGGACGATCAAGAAATTTCCCACCACGCTAGATCCCGCGAACCCTGGATCGATCGCATTGGTGGAAGAGCTTTTCGCCGAACTCCTGCCCAACTTCAAATCGCCGCTTGTCAATATCGGATGCGACGAGACGTTCGAAATATCCGATCCCGAGGAGTATTTCGCATTTCTCCTCAAGGTCGCCGATGCGGCCCGTCGCCACGGCAAGAGACCGATGTTCTGGGGAGACATCGTCTTGCGACATCCAGAATACATCGAGCGCCTCCCCAAGGATATGATAGCACTCGACTGGGGATACGAGGCCAACCATCCCTTTGCCGAGGAGGCCAGGCGTTTCGCGCAAAGCAGACTTGAGTTTTACGTCTGCCCCGGGACGTCGTCATGGCGTTCGCTCGCCGGCAGGGTGGAGAACATGCGGGAAAACCTCGCTGCGGCCGAGCAGGCCGGCCGCGAGTTCGGCGCTTCCGGCTTTATGCTGACAGATTGGGGCGACGAAGGCCATTGGCAGCCCCTGGCTGTTTCTTTGCCTGCAATCGTCCTTGGCGGCAATTTAGCCGCCTCAGGACCCAAGGCTGCCAAAATGGACGTCGAAAGAGAACTCGATTCCATAATGGATGCTCCTCTGGGAGCGCTGGTGCTCAAGTTGGGAACGCTCTATTTGCGCGGCGGGGCGCTGAGGGCCAATTCATCGGAACTTTTCAATATCCTTTTGAATGACCACGGCTATTCGCGCCATCCGGGGCTTACACAGAGCGTGCTTGACGAGATTTCGGGCATTGTCTCCGGCGTTCGCATCGCAGCAGAAAAGTGGATCGACGCAAACGATTGGGCTAAGGAGATTGTCTATATGGCGAATCTCATTGATTGCGCCTGCCATAGGCGCGATGAAGGACGCCTGAGGGCGCTTCGCGACGAGCATGGCAGAATCTGGCGCATGCGCTCGCGCGAGGGCGGCCGCATCGATTCTCTTTCCAAACTCCCGCGCTTCTGAAGTCCCAAACAAAGTCGCTTTGCCCCTTAAAATAGACCTTCCGGAACGCACAGAGGTTTGGGGACTTTGAGTCGCAAACTACACAATATATTGTGGTGTTGACGCGACTGTATACAACCTGTTGATAAGTTCCGCTATTTTCCCCCTTGCCAGACCACAAGATATTGTGGTATCATATATGGCGTCACCACAATATAGAGTGTGGTGGGGGTCGTTTTCAGAAATCATACTACTTTTACAGGAGAAAAGTCGTGGCAACGCGTCAGATGAAGATTATCAAGCGAAGCGGCGAAGAAAAGCCCTTCGACATCACCAAAATCGAGAACGCTATCCGCAAGGCGTCCCAAGCGGTCGACTACAAGGACGCATTGTCCGAAGGGCGCATCAAACTCATCGCAGAAGAAGTCGCTGGCGTTTGCGAGGCGCGCGACAGGGCTATGACTGTCGAGGAAATCCAAGATGTCGTCGAGACGAAGATCATGGAATTCAATGCGACGGAAATCGCGAAGAAGTATATCACCTACCGATACAAACAGTCGCTCCTGCGTCAGGCCAACACTACCGACAAGCAGATTCTCTCGCTCATCGAGTGCAACAACGAGGACGTGAAGCAAGAGAACTCCAACAAAAACCCGACCATCAATTCCGTCCAGCGCGACTATATGGCCGGCGAGGTTTCTAAGGACGTATCTTCGCGTCTTCTGCTCCCTGCGGATATCGTCCAGGCGCACAATGAAGGCGTAATCCATTTCCACGACATGGATTACTTTGCGCAGCACATGCACAACTGCGATCTCGTCAATCTCGAGGATATGCTGCAAAACGGCACCGTCATCTCCGGAACGATGATCGAGAAGCCGAAATCGTTCTCCACGGCCTGCAATATTGCGACGCAGATTATCGCCCAGGTCGCCTCCAATCAGTACGGCGGACAGTCTATTTCGCTCACCCACCTCGCGCCGTTTGTGGATATTTCCCGTCAGGCGATCCGCAAGGAACTCGCCGCCGAGTGCGCCGAAGCGGGTTTGCAGATGGATGGCGAAGTGTTCGACCGCATTGTGGAAGGGCGCGTCCGCCGCGAAATCAAGAAGGGCGTCCAGACGATCCAGTATCAGGTCGTCACTCTGATGACGACGAACGGTCAGGCGCCTTTCGTCACGGTTTATATGTATCTCGGCGAGGCGAGGACCGATGCAGAACGCCGTGACCTCGCGCTTGTGATCGAGGAAGTTCTCAACGAGCGCATCCTGGGGGTGAAGAATGAAGCGGGCGTCTACGTAACGCCTGCATTCCCCAAGCTCATCTACGTGCTAGAGGAATGTAACATTCACGAGAATTCTCCGTATTGGTATCTCACCGAGCTCTCAGCCAAGTGCACAGCCAAGCGCATGGTGCCCGATTACATCTCGGAAAAGAAGATGCGCGAACTCAAGCTTTCCAAGGGCGAGGAGGTCGGGCACGGCGATTGCTACACGTGCATGGGATGCCGTTCGTTCCTCACGCCCGACCGTTCCGGCAACGGCTATGACAATGTCGCCAACGCCGGCAACTACGAGCCAGGCAAGCCGAAGTACTACGGCCGCT
>DFGB01000049.1:33172-43105 GCA_002371135.1 Verrucomicrobia bacterium UBA3761
TACTACGGCCGCTTCAACCAGGGTGTCGTTACCGTGAACCTTGTCGACATCGCTCTCTCCGCCGACAAGGATCCTGCGCGTTTCTGGGCGATCTTCGACGAACGCATGGAACTCTGCCATCGTGCACTCCAGTGCCGCCACAACCGCCTGAAGGGCACAGTGAGCGATGCCGCGCCTATCCTTTGGCAGTATGGCGCTCTCGCACGTCTCAAGAAAGGCGAGAAGATCGACAAGCTCCTCTACGGCGGCTACTCCACGATTTCGCTCGGCTATGCCGGCCTCTGGGAATGCGTCTACGCTCTCGTCGGCAAGAAGCTTACCGAGCCCGAAGGCGAGGCGCTGGGGCTTGAAATCATGAAGAAGCTCAACTCGTACACCGCCAAGTGGAAAGCCGCCGAGAATATCGACTATTCCATTTACGGCACTCCGCTCGAATCGACGACTTACAAGTTTGCCAAATGCCTTCAGAAGCGTTTCGGCGTCATCAAAGGCGTGACCGACAAGAACTACATCACGAACTCGTACCACATTCACGTGACCGAACCTATCGACGCGTTCAAGAAACTCGCTGTCGAGAGTCGCTTCCAGCAGCTTTCCCCCGGCGGTGCGATTTCCTACGTCGAGGTCCCGAACATGCAGAACAACATCCCCGCTGTTCTTGCAATCATGAAGTTCATCTACGACAATATCATGTATGCCGAACTCAACACGAAAAGCGACTATTGCCAGGAGTGCGGGTTCGACGGCGAAATACAGATCGTCAAGGACGATTCGGGCAAGCTGGTCTGGGAGTGCCCCAAGTGCGGCAATCGCGACGAGGCTCGCATGAACGTGGCGCGCCGCACATGCGGCTATATCGGCTCGCAGTACTGGAATCAGGGTCGCACACAGGAAATCAAGGAGCGCGTCCTCCACGTGTCGTAAATGCACTACGCATCGATACGTACGTGCGACATTGCCAATGGTGATGGCGTCCGGGTTACGTTGTTCGTATCTGGATGCACTCACCATTGCAAAGGTTGTTTCAACGAAGAAGCGTGGGATTTTTCCTACGGCCAGCCGTTCACGCAGGAGACGGAAGATGCGCTGATTGCGGCGCTGCGCTCCGATTATATTTCGGGCCTGTCCATTCTCGGCGGCGAACCGATGGAGCCGGGAAACCAAAAAGCGCTTGTGCCGTTCCTCCGGCGTTTCCGTTCGATGTTTTCGACTGCGAAGACGCTATGGGTCTATACAGGGTGCATCTACGAACTCGATCTCCTGCCTGACGCAAAGACGAATCGCTGGCGCACCGATGTAACAGACGAATTTCTCTCGTATATCGACGTCCTTGTCGACGGTCCGTTCATCGAATCGTTGAAGGATATTTCTCTCAAATTCCGCGGCTCGTCCAATCAGCGCATCCTTTGCTTGCGCGAGTTGAAAAGTTGAAAGGATTGGCAAACGGATTTGCTCATGCCTGACGGCGTTCGTTTGAAAAACGCGTCGCGTTGGCGGCGAACAAATCCGTTTGTCAATCCTTTCAACTTTTCAACTTTGCACGAAGCCGCGGCGTCTGGCCTCGGATGCGCATTCGACGCGGCTTGAGACTCCCAGTTTCTCGAATATGTGTTTGAGGTGGATTTTCGCCGACTCCGCCGAGAACCCCAGTGCATCGCCGATTTCTTGGTTGGAATATCCCTTGCACATCGCATTGAGGACGTCGAGTTCGCGAGGTGTCAGATCTGGCGTTTGCTGGCGTTCGTGGTAGAGCGCCATGATTGCCTCGGGAAAATACTTGCCTCCCTCCGCCACGGTTCGTACTGCGTCGAGGATGGCGCCGGAATCGCGGTCCTTAACGACATAACCTTTGGCGCCAAGTTTGATGGCGCGGTAAATATTGTCGTCAGCCTCGCTCGTCGTCAGCATTATCACCTTGGCCGATGGCTTGACCTTGATGATGGATTCGAGCGCCGCAAGTCCATCCACGCCCGGCATGCGAATGTCGAGAAGGGTGACATCCGCTCTTGTCGTGGCGACGAGCGCCGCCGCGCCTTCTCCGTCGTCCAATTCCCCGGCAAGTTCCATGTCTTTCGCAAGCATGATGGCATATTTGAGCCCCATGCGCACCACGGCATGATCATCGATTATCGCGACACGAATCATAGGCATTTTACATTTAGCATTTAGCATTTGGCATTTGACATTTGGCATTTATCATTGTTTGTCATTTTGCCATTTGGTTGTTTATGTCTCCTGGTGCGACATGACGCGTCCCTCAATCAGCGCTTCAGCGTTCGTGGCCGTTGACTCTTGCAAAGGCAAATAAATGCTAAAATGCAATGCTAAATGTAAAATGCCAAATTTTTTACCGCGCCAATTCCACGCACATCCACTTGCCTTCCGGGTGCCAGGAAATTGCAAAGCCGCTGCGCTTGGCCCGTTCGCGCATGTTCGATAGACCAAAGTGCCCCATATCCGGCCCCGGCGCTTTTGTCGTGTCGAAAACCGCTCCGTCGTTCAGAATGCGAATTGAAAAAGAAGGTTTCGTATCTGCGACCAGGATTGCGGTTTTCGCGCCGCCGTGGACTACGGCGTTTGTGACGGCCTGGCGCACGATGGCCAGAATGTCGACATTCGAAGCAGCGCTTTCCTTTTTGGTCTGCTCCTGGGCGAGGGCGGCGAGATTGTATCTTACACGGATCGTACCTGTGCGGTCGAGTTCCTTCGCAAGCGAAACGAGCAGTTCGCGAAGACTTTTGTTCATCAATTCCTCCTGGCGGAGATTCATTATCACCTCGCGGATTTCGCGCTTTGCGTTGCCGAGGACGTCTTCGGCCATTTTCAACGCGACGGTGGCGGGGGTTTCGGTTTGCCCGAGGCTTTGCCCCGCGGTCGCGAGGAGAATCCTCGCCCCGGCCAGATGCTGCTCGATCGTGTCGTGCAAATCGTCGGCCATGCGCTTGCGTTCTGCCGTCAGGAGTGCCTCTTTGCGTCGTGAGGCGGCGTTCTTGCGCCAAATGGCGACTCCCGCAATGATAAAGAGAATTGGTGAGAGCGCAAGGACTGTGACGATGCGACGCAAGTTCCTTTCCGCCTTGCGGCGCAGCCATGCGGCACCGCCGACGATTTCAATCGCGTCTGGGCCGGCGGCGACAAGCGTGAGCGAGCCGATTTCCGGCCTGCGGCCAAACGCCTCGCGCGCTGACGTGTCGACGCGGGCTATGCCTGTCACCTTTAGGAGCGGATGCAATTCAAGTTCTTTTTCGATTCTGGACGGAATGGCGCCATCCATTTCCACACGAACGGTTTTTGAATTTTTGGTGAGGATGATAGTCTTGTTTTCGATGTGCTCCATTCTGCCTGTAAGCGAAATCATGCGGCAGTCGTAGTCGATGAATGTGACGTCGTCGTGGAAGTAAAGGCGGGAAATGCTTTTGACTTCAAGCGGCTCGAATGTTTCCGGCGTCTCGCCGGACTCCCGCCACACGGCATCGACGAGTTGCCCCGTCCCGTCGATCATTTCTGGAAAACCTGAAACCTCGACGGCGAGGCCTGCGGGTGGGGGAACGTCGGTCCATACGCAAAGTGCGGCCTCGCCGCTTTGCAAGTAAAATCGGCCGTCGGGGCGGGACAGCGTCACAGTCCCTTTTACTCTCCTGCGGTGGCCGTCCTGGCCGTCTGGCGACCACGAGAGAGTTGCGTTCAACTGCGCAGGACAGGCGGCAAACGGATCGGACGGCGCCGCTTTCACTATTTTCACGGCATCATCGCCCGAGAGTTCCAGCATCGCGCCTAGATATTCAGAGCGGTGGTTGTAGCGGCTGAGTGCGACGCCGGAGAGTTCCACTTCGGCATCGACGAGCGATGCCAAGTCCGGTGCGTTCGAAGGCACCATTCCCCTGACGACAATGTTCCCCTCGCGCGTCGCCAGCACGCATTCCACGTGATTTGTCGCCACTTCTCGAAGGCCGCGTATTACGCCGCCGATGCGAATGCGACGATTGTCGAGCCGCCCTTGCGAACAATCTGCGATTGAACGCACCGGTGCCGGAGGCAGTTTCATTTTTCCTATCCGCCGGATGCCGTGCGCCGATATGCCGGGCGCGAAGAACATCGGAGTCGTCGTGCCTTCGACAACTACTATGTCGCCTACGGCCAGACTGCCAGACTGGAGCGAAAGCGCACGCCCGTCAGGATGTTCGCCGGCTATGTATATTGCGTTTCCATCGGGATCGTCGCAGGCGGCGATTATGCAGCTCCCGCTCTGCCAGTGTGCCACGCATGTTACGACGCCTGTCACGCACACATCGCGTCCAATCTCCGCTTCCTCGCGGGTAATCGACGTGAACGCAGCGTATGCCGCTGAAACGGCATACGCTGAACAAATGATGACGAAGCGTTTTCCCATATGGGCCGTTTTCAATTCCTGCCGGCGTAGAGGCCGATGGCGGCGGCGGTGAAGCCGCCTGCATAATCGGTGGTGAGGATCTTCGCGTCCTCGTCGCCGCCGATTTGCCGCCACGAGCCGCCGGATTTGAAGAAGAAGCGGATTACGTCTTCGTGCATTTCCGTCTTCAGCCTGACAGGGGCGGAGCCGCTGCGTCCGGTGCTTGCGAGAACACTCTCGCCGTTTTTGTCATGTTTCTTCAGGATGATGCGGTCTTTCGCCACGCCAAGGACGTAGTTGCACTGTTCGTTCTGGTAGACGACGAGACCTGCGATGGAAGTGGCTTCGACCGGTGTGAAGTCGACCTTCACTTCCGCCGCGAAGTGGCTCGACTTTAGCCAGCGCAGAAGGCATGAAGGGTTGCCACGTTCGTATATCGATGTTCCGCGTGCCTCGATGGCAAGCCCATCTCCCGTCGAGTACCATTTTGATTTCGGCGTGCGAATCTGGAACCACATCGGGTCGAGCTCAGAGGATTTGAACGAGTCTTTTTCGACGAGGCGCTTGGGCGGACCGAGCTCTATTTCCTTCCCTTTGTCGAGGATAATCGGCTGGCGGCTTTCGCCCTCGCCAATCCATTTTACCGGCAGCAGGAATGTGGAGCGACCGATCGGGCACCAGTCGCGCCCGCTTCTGCGATACGGCATTATGCCGAGAAATACGGCCTTCCAATCGCCTTGGGGGGTCTGGAAGATGTCGGCGTGGCCGGCGCTGGTGACGATAGAGTTCTTGATGTCGCGTTGCGTGAGAATCGGGTTGACGGGACAGGGAGAGTAGGGGCCTTCGACTTTGTCGGAGCGCCATATTACTTCGCTGTGGTTCTGTGCCGTGCCGCCTTCTGCGGTCATGACGTAATACGTGCCGTCTATCTTGTATAAATGCGGACCTTCGCACCAGATTGGTTTTTCAGCGGGGTTGACGCCCTTGTTTATTATTATGCGCTCGGTGCCGGGGACGACTTCATCCTTGACGAGATCGTACTTGCGCATCCTGACAGTGCGGTGGCCGGGGTATTCGGCTTTGCCGTCAGGGGCGTCGTCGTTGTTGAGTATCCATGCGGTCTTGTCGTCTTCGAAGAAGAAACTCGGGTCGATGCCGCCTACGGGGACTTTGATTGGATCGCTCCAGCCCTTGGCGGGATCCTTGCACTTCAGGACGACGTTCCCCCTGTCCCCGATGACGGTGACGATGAGATAGAACGTGTCGTTATACGGGTTGTATTTGATGTCCGGCGCGAATACGCCGGCGGAAAGCCCCACGCCTTCGCCTATGTTTAGCTGGGAGGGACGAGAGAGCGCGTAGCCGCTGAAGTCCCAGTTTTCCAGATCCGTAGAGTGCCAGACGGGGATTCCAGGGTAGTATGAGAACGAGGAGTTCGCGAGATAGTAGTCATTGCCCTTGCGCGTGATGGCGGGATCTGGCGCCATACCGGGGAAGAGTGGACTTCCTGCGTTGATTGAGGATGCCATTTTGAAGTCGTGGAATTTCGCCACGGGGCGTTCGTGTTCTTCGCAATCAAAGACGAATTTGTCGAAATCGACATGGCCGCCCGCAGTCTTGGTGGCGTAGTTGAAAAGCGCGAACCGCGTTCCCATGAAAAAGCGCAGATAGTCGAATGGCGTTTTTACGCGCTTGCCGAGTCTATGCCAGACAAGTCCGTCTTCGCTCCAGTCGGCCTCGGCCCAATCTGTGCCCGGGCGGAAGTTGCAGCGCACACGCAGCCAGACAGTATCGCCCTTGAGTTCAGCGCGTCCGTGTTCAACGGCGTCGACGCGCTCGACCTTGTGCGTTCCTTTGGGGAAGACGCAGTGCTCTTCGGTCATGACGACGAACTTTTTGCCGCCCTCCTTTACAACGGCTATGACGGCGCTGTCACCATTGAATGCGGCAAGTCCCGCATGGTCGCCGTCTTTCATCCCGCTTGCATCGAGTTTGACGACACCGCTCGACTCAGGCCCGACGGTGCGCTGTGTGAGCGTATTCGGTGCGAGGAAGAGGTTCGCGACGGGCCGGACGGTCGTGAGACGCAACCAGCCGGGATGCGCAACGAGCGACCAGGCGGCGTCGACTGGGTTGTGGTTCCACTGCCAGCGCAAGTCGAGTGCGGACGAGGCAAAGTCGTCGGAGCCGACGATTCCATGCAGGTCCGGGTAGGGCTTCGCGGTGTTGTTTGGTATCTTGCCATCCGCGTCGCCGCACATCGGCCAGCCATCCACCCAGCGAATCGGCATCACGCACGGGACGCGCCCGACGCCGCCGCGATCCTGGAATATGATGGCGCTCCATTGCCCGGCAGGCCCCTCGACCGCGCAGCCCTGGCCCACGCCGCCGTATGTCTCGAAAGGCGTTTCGAGAATAACCTTGTATTCCCATTTCGGATTGTCGAGCGTGCGCGAACGGTAGCACACCTCGCGGCGAAGACGGCCGGGTATGCTCCAGTCCATTGAAATCATCATCAGATAGTACCATCCGTCCTTTTTGAACACGGACGAGCCCTCGAGAAGTCCTTTTTCTTCGCCCTCTCCGTAGCCCACGACGTTGCGCATGTGCAAGCCGCCTTCCTTGACGCCGGAGAGGTCGGGCTTGAGTTCGTCGATGTTGCCTTGGTTTGAGAAAATATAGACGCGGCCGTCATCATCGAACAGAAGCGAGGCGTCGTGGAAAAACCCAGGCGTGGATTTGAGCCGCCAAGGCCCCTCGGGACGATCGGCCTCGTAGAGAAAGCCGCCGGTCCTGTTGCACACGAAGTAGCAGTAGAACTTGCCGCCATGTTTCTTCAGCGAGGCCGCCCACTGTCCCTGGCCATATGCCGTGTCGCCGTCGGGGTCTTCCAGTGAATAGCGCTTTTCGTCGCTGGCCACGCGGTCGTAGACGTAGGAGACGATTTCCCAGTGGATGAGATCCGTCGAGCGCATTATGGGTGCGCCGGGGGAGAGGTGCATGGTCGTCGAGACCATGTAGTAGCTGCCGTTGTCGTAGACGAGCGAAACATCCGGGCAGTCGGCATTGATGGCGGGGTTGCGCACGTCCATTGCGTTCACGCACATTGCCGCTGCTGCGAAGAGGAAGGATAGAATTTTGTGTCTGATTTTCATGACTTCAATTTTACCAAATTTCCTTCGTCTTCTGCATTCCCTAAACGGGTAGCAGTGAAAATGTGGAAATGTGGAAATGTTGCCAATTCCAATGTTGCCAATTTCCAATTGGTACTGGGTATTGGTGCTGGCAACATTTCCACATTTCCACATTTCCACATTTTCAGATTGGCAACATTTCTATTTGCGCGTAATCGTCGCGCTGGACGCCGCGACTGTAGCGGACTCCGGCCTTGCCGAAAAGAATCGCGTAGAAGGGCATGTCGCGCTTGATGCCGAGAGTGTCCTCCAGCAACTCGGGCACTGCGCTCTGGGCGAGATTCAGAAAGCCGCACCAGCATGTGGCGATGCCGGCCGAATTGGCGAGAAGTTCGAAATTGGTACAGGCTATCGCAACGTCCTGCACAGGCGTGGTGACGCCCTTTGAAGAAGTATCCGAAGAGACGATCAACATGCCGGCTGCATCGCGGAAGAATATGTCCTTGCCGCCTTTGCGCAGTTTGATAGCGGGAATCGCCAGCCAGCGCGGCAGCAACTTGGATCCTTCGCGATGCTTCTCGATTGTGTTCACGAAGTCGCGCTTGAACCGTTCAAGAGAATTTCTGGTCGGCAGGCAGGTGAATTTGAGAGCGCGCGCGTTGCACCCCGTGGGGGAATTGCCAAGAACGCGCAGGATGCGCTCAAGCACATCGCGATCGACGTCCTCTTTTGCAAATTTGCGCATCGAGCGACGCGTCCGCAGCCAATTTGACGCCTCTTCGAACGAAGGAAGCGCTATGCCGTGCGCAGGGATGGAATCCCCGGGGCGTTTCCCGTCGAATGTGATTGCACCGGCAGGACATACGGCAAGGCAATGCTGGCAGCGCATACATTCCGCTTCCTTTGCCATTTCCGGCATCGACGATTCGCCGCGTTTCAGCGCTCCAAATGCGCAGTCCTCGACGCACAAGCCACATTTTACGCACTTGGTCGCGTCCAAATTGAATAGTGTTGCCATGGTGTCGAACAGTTGAATGTGTTGCCAATGTGAAAATGTCGCCAATTCCAATTGACATTGGCAACATTTCAGCACTGCTTTTCCTCTTCCAGTGCGCGAGCAAGTTGGTCGGGGCAGGAAGTCCCGTTGCGGCATTGGATACCCTTGAGAAGCGCTATGACATCCTCGACCTTCCGCCCTGTAGCGAGTTTTGCCACGCCCTGCGTATTGCCGGGACACCCCCCGGCAAACCGGCAGGCGCTCAGTATGCCGTCCGTGACTTCATATTCGATCGCCTGCGAACAGACGCCCTGCGTTTTATACGTTTTCATATTCATTACCTTCCTTCGGCGAATATTCTATCATATATTTTGTGCGTTTGGCAATGGGGCGGGGAAGACACGCCAGGGCAACTGCATTTACTTTTTTCAAACGCTTGCGTCCGCTTTCTTTGCGTCTCGCGATGTGCTTGAACACGCTCGCGTCGGGTTGGCGCGCTATAAACACGAGCCACCGACAAGCGGCGGCTGCCGCTACGGCACGATTCAACTAGAATCCGGGATGATGGCGAGCGGCGAGAAGTCGAAAAGTTCTGTAAGGTTGCACTCCAACCTTTCAACTATAAAACGGGTTTGTCGCAAGTTCACGCTCGATGGTGGTATCGCTGCCGTGGCCGGGGATGACGCGCGTAGCGGGCGGGAGCTTTGCGAGGATGGCGAGCGAACGCTTGAGCGCGGCGAAACTGCCGCCGGGGAAGTCGGTCCGCCCGGCCGATCCTGCGAACAGCGTGTCCCCGGTCAGAACGATTCCCGCGTCCTTGAAGTGGAACGAGACGCTACCGGGCGTGTGGCCGGGTGTTTCGATGACGTCTACGCCCTGCGGCCATTCGCCGGAGTGAAGGTTCTTTGGCGGTGGCTGGATTGGATATTGAGGCGGGAATTGGTTCCATGCGTGGCCGAGCATTATCTTGTCGGCGGCATGGATGTAGACCGGCACTTCGCCATATTTGCCCTGCAGACCGGCTATGGCGCAAATGTGGTCGAAGTGTCCATGAGTGAGAAGGATTGCGGCAGGCGCGAGGTGCCGCGTGTCCAGTACGGCGGCGATGCGCCCGGCCTCGGCGCCGGGATCGACTATCCAGGCAGAACCGTCGTCGAACGCTATTACCGACGCGTTCTCCTCGAACGCGCCGACTGAAAGTGTTGTGATTTCCATGAACTTCATTTGCCGCACATTATATCATTTTGGCGGACAAAACGCAAACAGCCTTGGCGCTGGCAGGGCGGCAGGGCAACAGCATTTACTTTGGGGAAACGCAAAACAGGCGGCGGCTATCGCTGCGGCACAATCGCCCAACGCAATTTTGCGATCTTTGCGTTAAAATCTGTCGGGTCAAAAGTAAATGCCGTCGCCGCGTCCGGAAGTAAACTTGG
>DFGB01000026.1:0-3926 GCA_002371135.1 Verrucomicrobia bacterium UBA3761
AAGGCCGTCGGCAAGGTTCTCCCGCAGCTCAACGGCAAGCTCACCGGCATGTCGGTCCGCGTTCCCACCTCTGACGTCTCCTTCGTCGACCTCACCGTCGAACTCAAGCAGGAAGTCTCCTACGAGGATATCTGCAAGGCCATGAAGGAAGCCAGCGAGGGCGAGCTCAAGGGCGTTCTCGGCTACACCGACGAGGCCGTCGTCTCCACCGATTTCCGTGGCGACGCCCGCACCTCGATCTTCGACGTCAAGGCCGGCATCCAGCTCGACCCCACCTTCGTCAAGGTCTGCTCGTGGTATGACAACGAGTGGGGCTACTCGAACAAGGTCCTCGAGATGGTCCGCGTCGTCATGAAGAAGTAAACTTCTCGCTACGGCGTAAAAAAGAAGGACGAGGCCCCCGCGACCTCGCCCTTTTTAATGTTGCCAATGTGAAAATGTTGCCAATACCCAATATAAATGTTGCCAATGTGGAAATGTTGCCAGTACCAATACCCAATATAAATGTTGCCAATGTGAAAATGTTGCCAATACCAATGTTGCCAATTTCCAATTGGTACTGGGTATTGGAATTGGCAATATTTTCACATTGGCAACATTTTCACATTGGCAACATTGCCACATTGGCAACATTGCCACATTGGCAACATTAATCCGACGATGAAAGCAGGGAAGATAATAAAGAACACGTTGACCGTGGGCTCGTTTACGGCGCTCTCGCGCGTGCTGGGACTGGTGCGAGAGATGTTCCAGTCGCGTCTGATCGGGGCCGGGATGGAGCAGAGCGCGTTCGCCCTCGCGTTCGCCCTGCCCAACATGGCGCGCAAACTTTTCGGCGAGGGGGCGCTTACGGCGGCGTTCGTCCCTGTATTCCGGAACGAGGTCGAGAAAACCGGGCTTGAGAAGGCGGCGAGGCTTGCGCGCGCCGTGATGACGGCCGTATTCGCAATGTTGACGGCCGCGTGCGTTCTTTCGATGGGGGCGCTGGGCCTGTGGGCGCATTTCGCAGAACTCTCGCCGCGCGCGGCGCTCATTGTCTCGCTCGTCGAGACTCTCCTCCCATACATGCTTTTCATATGCGGGGCGGCGTTCGGCATGGGCGTTTTGAACGCGCTAGGGCGTTTCAAGGCGTCGAGCTTCATGCCGGCGCTTCTCAATATCCTCTGGATTTCATCGCTCGCGGTCCTCGCGTTTTTCCCGCAGCTCACAGCGGCGGAGCGCGCGAAGGTGGTGGCGTGGGCGATACTCGCCGCGGGCGCCGTGCAGATGGTGTTCATGCTCGTTTGCATGGGCCGCGCAGGCGTCGCGCCGCGCCTGACTTTGCATGGCTGGGGCGATGAGAATGCGCGTCTCGTCTGGCGCAACCTCGCCATTGCCGCGATGGGTGCGGGCGCCGTGCAGATAAACTACATGCTTGACCAGGTCCTCGCGCAGCTCGCCAACCCCTGGGCCGCCGGCGTGATCTCCTATGCCGAGCGCTTGATGGACCTTCCCCTCGGCATCATCGGCGTCGCGTTCGGCACCGTCCTCCTGCCGACCTTCTCGGCGCTTTTCGCACGCGACGACGTCGCCGGCGCCCGCAGCGCCTTTACATCGAGCATCGTCTCTCTCATGTTTGCGATGCTCCCCGCCGCCGCAGGCCTTTTCGTCCTCGCGCCGGAGATTACCGCAGTCATCTACCAGGGCGGCGGATTCGATGCAATCGCCACGACACGCGTCGCGCGCTCTGTCGCTGTATACGCGACCGGCCTCGGCTTCTTCGGCTACATGAAAACGATCGTCCCGTGGTTTCAGGCGCAGAACGATATGAAGACGCCTCTTCGCGTCTCCGTCTTCACCGTCGTCCTCAATGCGACGTTGAACATCCTCGCCGTCGTGATGCTCCCGGTGGAATGGCGCCACGTGGGTCTTGCGGCGTCGACTGTTGTCTGTTCCGCCGCAGGTTGCATCGCCCTGACTGTTCTCGCAAAGCGCAAGAACGGCGTCCTCGGGTTGGCGGACGCCATGCCGGCGATTGCGAAAATCCTTGTCGCCTCCGTCATCATGGGCGCGGCGGTATGGATCGCGCGCGGCCATGCCGTGGCGTTAGCCGGGCGCATCTTCACGAACGAGACTCTCGTGCGCATCGCCTCCCTCGGCGTGCTCGTCGTCTCCGGCGGCGCAATATATTTGATCGTCGCATTTTGCATCGGCGTGCGCTTCTCAAAGGTGCGCGGCTGAAGCCGCGCCTCCTTGGCGATAAAGCGCTCCTCTTCCCCCATTACCCGTTTGGGCAATGGCGACTTATGCCATTGTTGGTGTATAATACAGACTATCAAAAAGAGGAGACTTCCAAATGAAACGGAATTTACATACATTATTCACGGGGATTTGCGCAATTTTTGCGGCAACGCTGCTCGTCCCCGCCGCGTTCGCCGGACGTTATTGGTGCGGCGCAAGCGAGGGGAACTGGAGCGATACCGCCAACTGGTCTTCTTCCGACGGCGGCGCCTCCGGCGCCGGCGTCCCGGATTCCTCTACGAGCACTCTTTATTTCACCAAACTCGGCACGCTCGTGTTCGACGCGGCCGGCGACATCGGCGACAACGATGTCAAAATATACACCGCAAGCTCGACGCCTGTCGTGTGGAAGGCGACAGAACCTAACTACGGTCTCACATCCACCAAGGGATTGCGCTTGGCGGCGCTCGATGCGGGAAACTCCGAGGCTGCCTTGAAAATCGAAAGCGGCACTTATTCGTTCAAATTCATCTACATTCCGCGCAACGGCGCGAACAATACGGGCACGCTCACAATCGACGGCGGTTCGGTGAGCGCGACGGGCGATTCCTTTATCGGCTATAGAGGCGGCAAGGGAACTCTCATACTGAACGCTGGCACGTTTACGCTGAACGGCAGCCAGATGTTCGTCGGCAATAAAGACAGTAGCGACAGCGGCGAGGGAGAAATCATCGTCAACGGCGGCGACTTCATAGTCCACAGAGACGTCTTTTATCTGGGCGAAACCGCAAAGGGCGTATTCACGCTCAACGGCGGCAATGTGACGCTGGACGATTCTAGTTACGGCCTTACCATCTGCCACGGCAAGGGCGACGCGACGGCGGAGCTCAATTTGAACGGCGGCGTGCTCACGACCCCGCGTCTGCGCGTCGACAAGATTTCTTCGACGGAGTCTGCAACCGTGCACTTCAACGGCGGGACGCTCAAGCCGACCCGCACCACCACGAGTTTCTTCGATGCGAAGGAACAGATTTCGGCGACGCTCGGCGAGAAGGGGCTTGTCGTCGATACGGCGGGCTTCAATGTCACGATCGCCCATCCGCTTGTGCTTGCAGACGGAGTCGACTCGACGAAGCTCGTCAAGAAGGGCGAGGGTGCGCTCACGATAACCGGCGCAACGCCGTTCACGGCCGAGAACATCATCGTCTACGGCGGCACGGCGGTGGTCGGCGGCACGACGTATGAAGTCAATGCGGAATCTGCGATAGACGCCTCCGCGGGCGGCGACCTCGGCACGGTCGCCATCCATGGCGAAAAGCTCGAAGGCTGGCTCAAGGACCCGGATTTCACCACGTATGCCTCCAAGTACGGCGCAACCGGCGGCGCGTATCTTGAACAGCCCGTCCCGGTGACGGTCGACGTGAATGGCACGAGGAAGAGCTACATCAACCTCGAAACGGGCAAGACCTACACCGACACGATCGACGGCGTAGAGTTTTCGTTCACCACGGAAGCCCTTGCGCCGCGCACGCTCAAGGTCGTCTCGCCCGTCGACGGCGATCCCGTCGAAAACGTTCGCGACGTCGGCTCGTGGCCGCTCGTCTCCGTCGACGGCACTGCCAAGATGAACCAAGGCGTAATCTACCGCGGCGGACACCTCGACCATTTCATCGGCGCCACCGCCGAACAGCAGCCCCCCCCCCCCC
>DFGB01000026.1:3984-5221 GCA_002371135.1 Verrucomicrobia bacterium UBA3761
CCCCCCTCGCCGCGCTCAAGACGGAAATCGACCTTCGCATTCCCGGGCTCGACTCTGTCGGGTGCGCAGAACTCAATGACGGCGACGCCTCGCCGGTCGCGGCCGGATGCAAATACTACCGCAACGGCCTTGGCTGGGGCGACAACACCGGCACGCAGATAGGCGCCGACGATAACGGCAACTTCACGAACCAGATCCGCCGCACATTCTCGCGTCTCGGCTCCGCCGACGCGCTCCCGGCCTATTTCCACTGCCGCATCGGCACCGACCGCACGGGCATCGTGGGGCTGCTACTGCTAGCCATGATGGGCGTCGAGGAGGAGGTCCTCTACCGCGATTACCTGATGAGCAACTTCGCCAACATTGGAGGCTCGCGCGATCTCGCAGTGCCGGAGACGTTCGTCAGCTATCTCCTGCGCGGCGACTGCAACTCCGGCAAGTACGTCTATACTTCCAAGGACGGCGAATATGGCGAGTCGATTGCCTCCCGCGCCCGCCAGTATCTTGAAATGTGCGGCGTCACGGCGGAGGAACTCGCGAACATCACGACCGCCCTATCCGGCGAAATTCCCGCGCAGGTTCTCGCTCGCGTGAACGCCTATGAGACCGCGCGCGGCGTGCGCACCGTCAGCTACGTCCCCTACGAAGGCTCCACGACGACAAACGCCACCCATCGCCTCCCCGCAGGAACGAACATTTTGCCTCGCGACACCCCCGCCCGCGACGGCTACAAATTCAAGGGTTGGGATACCGCCGGCGAATCTGACGGCATCGTATATGCAATCTGGGAAGAAGCGGCCGATCAGCCGCAGACGGTAAAGTGGGACAACAATGGCGGCGACTATCGTCTCGCCAACGGCGAAAACTGGTACTACGAAGCCGCCGGCGAAAAAATCCACACTGCCCCGCGTGTCATCGATTCCGTCGAATCCGACGGCAAGTATGCCGCGCTGAATGAAGGTGAGTCGTTCACGGCGAAAAGCATCCTGCTCGGGCGCGGGAGCAGCAATCCGGCGACAATCGATATCACGAACGGCACCGTCGCCGTCGCAGGCACGGTCAATCTTGGCCGTTATGGCCAGACCGCCGAACTCAACATATTCGACGGCAAGTTTTCCGCTTCGAATATCTACGTGGGCAATTGGGGCTCGCACGTCTACAACAAGCTCAATATCCACGGCGGCGAAATTACCCTTACCGGCAACACCGGCTGGCCGAACGACTCGATAACCATAGG
>DFGB01000026.1:5342-13423 GCA_002371135.1 Verrucomicrobia bacterium UBA3761
ACTTTCCACGTCGGCTTTGCCGGGTATGCGAGCAATATGTTCGGCGGGGCAAGCACGTTTACGATGCGTGGCGGTACGCTCAACGTTACAGGCGATATGAAGGTATCCGATCAGGAGGCGCATGCAGTGGGCAAAGTGTCGATCGAAGAAGGCACGCTTGGCCTCACCGGCGGCCTCAATATCGCCAACACTTCCAACTCCTGGGCGCAGGTCGACATTTCGGGCGGCGATGTCACGGTGGGCGGAACCATCCGGATCGGCAACCACACATATGCCCAGCATGCCGTCTTGAACGTTTGCGGCGGCAATCTCGATGCGAAAGAAATTTCCGTCGCGAGGCAGTGCAATGGAACGCTGAGCATAACGGACGGCGGCGTCGTGACGGCTGAACAGATCCAGAAAGACCGAGACGCTCCCGCCGCAGCGACGCCCCGCATCTTCATCGACGGCGGCAAAATCGTCGCAAAGAAATCCACAGGCTTATTCTTCGCATCGGTCGACCAGGTCGTCGTCGGCGACAAGGGCTGGACGTTCGACACGGCCGGGAACGACGTCACGATCGAGGCTTGCTACGGCATGTCCGGCACCGGTCTGCTCGTGAAGGAGGGCGAGGGCACTCTCTATATCAAGGCGGACAGCTACGGCATTCATTGCGATTACAACATCCGCGGCATGATAACGGTGAAGGCGGGCACGTTGCGCCTGCCCGCAAACGAGACGATCTACTGCGCCGGGACGGACGTCGCGGAAGGCGCCACGCTCGATTTGAACGGCTCCAAGATCGTCATCGTCACGAAGAAGGTCACCGACTCCGTCTGGACGAATGCCGCCGGTGACGCGAACGCGGCGAATGCGGCGAACTGGAATACGACGGTCAAGTATTTCGACGTCGACGGCAACGAGATCGACGCGTTGACCGAGGTCGTCTCCGGCATCCTGCCTACCGCCGAGTCTGACGTCGTCATCCCGGCCGCGCTCGAATATCCCAAGGGCTTCGACTCTTCGTCCGTTCACAGCGTATACCTCTCGACGTCGAGCGACATCTCGCTCATCCTTGACCACGGCGCCACATACTCGGACTATTCCGGCGACTCTTTCCTCGTCTCCGGCAATGTCAAGTTGCTCAACAGCTTCAACAGCCTTTTGAATTCCGCCGTCGCGTGGTACGACCCGAGCGACACCGCGACGCTGACCGTTTCGGAAGACGGCATTGTCGCCAAGGTCGCGAACAAGGGCTACCTCGGCGCCGCGATGGACGCCGTCATGTACAGCAGCAATCCTCTCGACGGCCCGATGCTTTCGACCGACGACGTGGAAGGCTGCCAGTTCGCGCAGTATAAGCAGAACGGCCTCGATATGCTTGTATTCACCAACCGGCATGGCTTCGTCTCCGCCGGAACTTTGCCGACGATTGCGAACGGCCAGTCAAGAGCGCTCTTTGTCGTTTCGAGCCGCGAATCTATTGGCGACAACACCTCGGAGTCGCCGGAGACAATGGCGCTTGAAATCGGGTCCGAGCGCAACTATAACACGGTTGGCCGCGTGGCGATACAACAACTTCCTTGGGGCGATTGGAGCGACGCGATGCTTGTCCATGCTGTCACGAACGGCGTATCCCAAGAGAATTTCGATGTAGGAGGGATGTATGGCAACAACGTGGGATTGGTGAACGTCTGGACGCTCAATGCGAAAGTGAAGTCTGCGACCGCCACGCGCCGCCATTACTCCGCAAGCGAAGAGAAATTCTCCACAGAATCCAAGACGAAGGAGTATGAAGAAATCATCGGCGGAAACGACCACAAGGTTCTCTATGGCCGCAGAGCGCTTTATGACACTCGCTCGCAGGGGCGCATCGGCGAGGCGCTTGCATTCGTTTCCGACCTTGACAACACGGCTGCCGCGGCCGTCGAGGGGTATCTTTCCGCCAAGTGGCTGGGCGACGAATCCGTCGCGCCGGATGTTGCGCCTACCACGCTCGACGCTCTGGCCCTTGTCGACGGCGCGAGCGTCGATTGCGACGGCGCGGAGGTTTCCTTTGGCGTCCTCTCCGGCAATGGCACGGTTTCCAATGCCGGGAGCGTGACCGTGACGGACGAGTTCGCTGTCAACTTCACTGATGGCGCCGCCGACGGCGTGGTCACGATAGCGTCGGATGCAATCGACCTCTCCCGCGCTACGTTCAAGGCGACCGGCGCCGCTTCCGTTTCGCACAAGGATAGGATCGTCGTGATGCGCTTCACCCCCGGCGCGGAACTCGCCAGGTTCGCCGCCGAGGATTTCGATGACGGCGGCTGGATGCTGTTCTACGACACGGCGAAGGGCGAGATTTCCGTCGGCCGCAAGCCCGGCTTTACAATCATCCTGCGCTAAGCCGTTGCGCACTTCGCGCGCAACGGAAGTAGGAGATAGATCGCCCTGGCGTCAAGTAGGCGCGGCTTCCTTCAGCCGCGCATGGTCGAACGAGGTGGGGAGCGCGGCTGAAGCAGGGAGGAAGTAGGAGGTAGAGCGCCCTAACCGCGCCTCCTTCCTGCTTCCTACTTGCGCTTTGCGCTCCGCACGCACGCCCCTCTTGCCTCGCAAGGGGGGATTTTGGTATAATTGCGGCACTTATTCTTCAAGCATCATGAACGACTTTGGTTTTTATCTAGTGATGACGAATCCGCGCGTCGGATACGTCAAGTGTGCGGAAGCGGCGGTCAAAGCCGGCGTGAACATCCTGCAACTGCGGATGAAGCACTGCGCGAGGGAGGAAATCGTCGCCGCCGCGCGGGAAGTCCGCGCCGTCACGCGCGGCACCGGCACGCTTTTCATTGTGAACGACGATCCATCCATCGCGGCGGAGGTGGAGGCGGACGGCGTCCACGTAGGGCAGGATGATATGAGCGTCGAGGAAGTGCGCCACCTGTATCCCGCGCTCGGCATAGTCGGTCTTTCGACGCATTCGCCCGCGCAGGCCCTCGCTTCCATCCCGCAAGCGCCCGACTACATCGGCGTCGGGCCTGTATGGGCCACGCCGACGAAGGACATCCCGGACCCCACCCTCGGCGTCGATACGGCGATGGCGATGATCCGCTCCGTGCCGTATCCCGCCGTCGCGATCGGCGGCATCGATCTCGAACGCGCGGGAATCCTCGCCGCCGCGGGGGCGAAGAATTTCGCCGTCGTGCGCGCCGTATGCGCCTCTTGCGATCCCTATGCCGAGATAATGAAGTTCAAGGCGCTCGAAAACCGATGAATGCAGGCCAACTCCAAATTCCGGACATATTCGCCCGCTGCCGGTTGATGCTGGGAGAAGAGGAGTTCAAGCGCATCCAGGCGTTGCGCGTCGCGGTGTTCGGCCTCGGCGGTGTCGGCGGATGGTGCGCCGAAGCGCTCGCGAGGTCCGGCGTCGGGCATATGATGATAGTCGACTCCGACCGCGTCGCCGCAAGCAACGTCAACCGTCAGGTGATGGCAACGACGGCGACGATCGGCCGCGTCAAGGCGGACGTGCTCGCAGAGCGGCTCAGCGAGATAAACCCAGCAATCGAACTCGAGGTGCGAGCGGAGGCGTATACGGCCGAAACCGCCGCGTCGTTCCACTTGGAGGATTTCGATTTTGTCGTCGATGCGATAGATTCCCTCCAGCACAAGGCGGATTTGATCCGCCATGCGCTGTCAATCCCGTCCGTGCGGCTTGTCTCTTCGATGGGCGCCGCGCTCAAGATGGATTTGTTCTCGATACGCGCGAGCGAATTCCGGAAGGTGGAAGGGGACGGCCTCGCCCGCGCCTTGCGCCAGCGTTTCCGCAAGACGGGCGGCATGCCTGAGCGCAAGTTCATGTGCGTATGGTCGCCCGAGCGCCGCGAGAACCTCGGCGCGGCGCCTGCGAGCGAGCCCGAGGATACGTGGAGCGTCCGCAAGGCCCGCACAAACGGCACCATGGCCCACACGACCGCCGCATTCGGCCTCGCCCTGGCCTCGCTGGTGCTACGCTCGTATTAATGTTGCCAATGTGAAAATGTTGCCAGTACCAATGTTGCCAATTTCCAATTGGTACTGGGTATTGGGTATTGGCAACATTTTCACATTGGCAACATTTATTTTGGTTGACAAAACTTCCCAACCCCGCGCGCGCATTCCTCGTTTAAGATAGTAGGAATGCCGATTTGGGAGATGATAGCCGCCAACCCCGAACAGGGGGCGAAGGCGCTTTTGGCCGCTTACAAAGAGCGGCTCCATGCCTTTGCATTCAGGCTTTGCGGCAGTGGCAGCCTCGCGGAAGATTTGACCATGCGGACGATGGAGCGCGCGGTGCGCGCCAACGGGAGGTTTGCCTCGGAACAGGCGTATTTCACCTTTCTTTGCACGATTCTCGTGAATCTTTACCGCGACGACATGCGCTTGAAGGCGGCCAACGCCCTCGATTTCATGGAAGAAACGCCCGAGTTGGAAGATTCGCGGCCCACTCCAGCCGATGCGCTCGCCGCCAAATCCGACGCCGATGCCGTGAAGTGCGCCATTTCCCGCCTTTCGCCCATCTTGAGAGAATCGCTTGTGATGCGATACTACGGAGGGCTCTCGATCGAAGAAATAGCGAAGGCGCTTTCAGCCCCCGAGGGGACGATCAAGTTCCGTCTTTCCGAGGCGCGGCGCAAGATTCAGGAATTTCTCACCCAACGCGGCGGAGCTTTCGCACGTTGAACTTATCGAGGGGATGGAAGATGCAGAGTGGTTTCGACAATTGCGAATTTACGGAAGATGTCATCGTCGCCGCATTGGGCGACAACAGCGACATCCCTGAATTGTCGCCGCAATTCACGCGCAGGTGCCTTGCGGCAATGTGCCCGAGGCGCGGATGCCGCCGCGAGATGCGCATTTTGCTCTCGACCGCCGCCGTCGCTTCTTTGGCGACTTTGCTCGCCGCATATCTTTTCTTTGCACGTCCGCCGCGCCCGGAGGCCGCTGCGGCGCAATACGCGTCCCGGGATTCTTCAATCGGTCTTCTGCCGTCCGCCATCGCCAGGAACGCGGCCGGAAATTCCAGCATGTCGAACGAGTGCGTCGTAAATGCCGATCCTTTCGCGACGGTCCACTGGAAAACCCTCAACGCCGGCCAAAGCCAGATGGCGTGGGAATGGCCCGAGGGCGCCCATTCGGCAAAGCTGAGAATCTCCAACCGCTCCGCCACGGTGGAAAAACTCTTCGACGTCGGCGACGTCTTCCCCGTATGGCGTCCGGACACGCCCAAAGTCTTCGACGAGGACGACGTCTACACTGCGAAGCTGACCTTCTACCGCGAGTTGCACGGCCGCGGCGATGCTATTTCCACCATGAGCGCGGAAGGGCTTGGCTTTGTGCATGGCATATCTTCGCCTGGCAAGGCTGCATCCTCCATTCCAATCGCATTGGCAACGGTCAAATGTCCTTGAAATTCGCCATACTCGCATTGATAGCGCCGGTTTGCGCGCTTGCGGAGACGGTTTCCAACGTCTCCGTGGTGCAGCAATGGCCGTGGGCGGAGGCGGTTTCAATCGATTTCCGCATCGACGGGTGGGACGAAGCGGCGGGAACGGTCAAGGAAGTCGCGCTGACGGCATGGGACGGCGAAGAGAAGATAGGCCTCGTCGCCCGCGGCGCCATATCCGGCGACGTCGAAATCGACGGCAACGGCGAAAAGCACATAACTCTCGTCCCCTCGAAAGACGCCGCGCTCAAGGCGCGCGGGAGGATTGGGCGCTTCAAGGTGTCGCTTTCGACGAGCCTTGTCGCGCCCGACGATGTTTTATACATCATTTTCGACCTATCCAAGCCCGCGCATTCGCGCGGCGCAAGGCGTTATGTGACCCGCGGCGCGCTTGAAAGCGGCGCTTGGGGTTCGTGGGGGAAGAGCGTTTCCGGCGAGACGATCTGGACTGGGCTTGCCAACGACGAGCGCTATCTTCGCGAGGCGATGGTGCTGCGCCGCATCCCGGCCGGGAAGTTCCTGATGGGGCACGGCAACGGCGGCGGACGCGTCGCAAAGGCGACCGAGGTCGAAATAACAAAGCCATACTACATCGCCGTCTTCGAACTCACGAAATACCAATACCGCATCATCGACAGCGGCAAGAATCTCGAACGCCCGGACGTCCTGCTTCCCAGCGTCAACGATTCGCTCAACACAATCCGCGGCGATTCTCTTCCCGGCGCCGGATACGATTGGCCGCAGAGGCGCGGCGTGGCGCCGGAGTCGATCGCGGGCAAACTCGGCGCGCGCACGGGCCTCGCCGGGCTTTTCGACCTGCCAACCGAGGCGCAATGGGAGAAGGCCGCGCGCGGCGGCCTCGCCGGCGACATCGCCTATACGGACGGCTCCCCCTCTCCCGGCGACGATGCCGCCTGCGCCATTGCCTGGTACAGCGGCAATACGCAAAACGAGGGCGGCGTCCGGCGCGGCGGACAGAAACCGCCGAACGGCTACGGGCTCTACGATATTCTCGGCAACGTCTGGGAAATGACGCTCGACTGGCAGAGCGGCGGCGCGGCGCTCCAGAGCGTCGACCCGGTCGGCGAAAATTCGCCTTCCCCCAGATACCCGAACCGCAGGATCCTGAAAGGCGGCGCTTGGCAGCATTGCGACAAAAACGGCCTTGCCATCTACTGGCGCAGCCAGAACCCTTGCGACAGCCGCGACAGCCGCACCGGAACCCGTTTCGTTCTGAACTTGGAAAACTAAAAAGGGAGCACCACCATGAGAGGTTTGAAATATCTTTTGGCCAACGCCGCATGTGCATTGTCCGTGTCCGCCCTTGCAGGCATCAAGTATTGGGACAACCCCGCCTACCGAGCCTTCGACGTCAATTGCTACGTCTCCGGCGCAGTGTGGAATCTCGACGGCATTTGCAACGTCGGGGCGGACCAGCCGCATTCCGCCACGGCCCTGACCTGGAAGAACCTCGGCTCGTCCGGCGCGGACAATGACGTATTCCTTCAGAAAAACACGGGTGGCAGCAACTGGGCGACGGCCTCCGCCGACGAACTCTCAGCCGGCACCTACGGCGAATGGAGGGCGAACGGTTTCGATTTCAAGGGCAACAGCCGCTGGCGCGCCAACAGTCCCAAGTGTATCGACACCGGCACGAAATACACTTTCCAGTTTTTGGTCGATGCGAGTTCTGCAAATCATACAGCTAGCTATGCCACCATATTCAACAGCAACTGGGAGAAGTTGGCCTTATTAATCAACACGTCGAGCAACACTATCGACTTCCGCACTGTTGAATCTGTCGCGGCCAAAAGTTTTGCTTCGATTCCCGGCCCCGCGTTCACGTATGCCACGGCAATTGCAAATAGCGACGACAACACTGAAGTGTTCTTCAGCGGCACAGTGGCCCCGACTTCCGGCGTTGGCTTCCGTCAGAGTACAAAAATCAGCGGTCACTCGGAGGCCGGCTATGTGTTCGGTGGCGCCAACGACGGCAAATCGCCTTTCAAAGGTACGTTCAAATTCTTCCGCTACTACCAGAAGGCGCTTTCCAACGAGGAAGTCGCCTGGAACCGCGTAGTCGACGAGCGGCGCTTCTTCAACCGCGCCGCGCCGCTGCCCGTGACGAACGCAGTTGTCGTATCGTCCGTCGCCGCTTCGGTCGAACCCGCCGGCACCTACGCTGTCGATGGGAGCCATGTTTTCACCGCGCCGCGCGTCGCGACGGTTGACAACGCCAAGTTCATCTGCACCGGCTACACGCTTGAGACATGGGACGACACGACGGGCGATTGGGGGGTTCCCGAGCTCCACGCCCGCGAGCTTTCCTGCAAGGTCGAAGATACCGATTGTGTCCGCATCACCTGGAAATGGACGGACGGCACAGGCCTCGCCACGTACGGCGTCTCCGACTACGTCTGGGACGGACTGGAAGTCTTCTACGACGGCATCTGCAATCAGGGCGTGAACGTCGCGCACTCCACGACGGCTTTGACATGGAAGAACCTCGGCTCGAAGGGCGCGACGAACGACCTGTTCCTTCAGCTGCTCAACGCCGCCGGCAACGGTTGGTCGACCGCGACCAGCCTAGATGCCGTAGGAGAGCGCAATCCCGGCGCGTGGACGGACAACGGGT
>DFGB01000081.1 GCA_002371135.1 Verrucomicrobia bacterium UBA3761
CTCAAGTGCGTCTGGTGCCACAATCCAGAGTCTCAGTCGCCTGCCATCCAGCGGGCGGTCGCGACGGACGAGGTGTGCGGACGCGAAATGTCTGTTGAGGAAGTGATGGGCGAAGTCCGCCGCGACAAGGTTTTCTACTCCGCTTCCGGCGGCGGCGCCACTTTCACGGGCGGCGAGCCGACGATGCAGTTCGACTTTCTGATGGCGCTCTGCGGGGCGGCGAAGGCGGAGGGAATACACGTCGCCGTCGATACGTGCGGTTTCGCTCCGCGCGAATGTTTCGCGGCGCTTCTGCCGTACGTCGATTTGTTTCTCTACGATCTCAAGTGCATGGATTCCGCCAGGCATCGCGAGTTTACCGGAGCGCCGAACGGGCGGATAATCGGGAATCTCGAATTTTTAGATTCCGCCGGCGCGAAGTTCTGGATCAGGTGCCCTCTCGTGCCGGGGCTGAACGATTCGGACGCCGACCTCGCCGCGCTTCGCGATTTCACACGCGGCCTGCGCAACATGGAGAAGCTGGAGATATGTCCTTACCATCCCCTGGGGCTGGAGAAGTGCGCCAAGTTCGGGCTTGCGCCGCGCTACTCCGGCACGGCGCAGCCGTCCGCCGCCGATCTCGCCAGATACAGGGAAAAGTTGAAAATGTGAAAATGTTGCCAATACCCAATTTCCGGTTTTCGATTTTTCGATTTCCGATTTTCTTCTCCTGTCTCGCGACGTTCTCCATGCTGAAAAAGGAATGCTTGAAATCAACCGCAAATCGCAAATCGTAAATCGCAAATCGCAAAATTGCAAATCGCAAATCGAAAAAATCCCCATGAAGTCCTTGTTGCCAATATCCGTCGTTGTTTGTTCCCTTTGCGCCTTTGCCGACGCGGTCGAGTGGGAGAATCTCGCGGTCAATTCCGAGAACAGGCTTGAGCCCAGGACGTATTCCATGCCGCTTGCGGCGGAAGAGGATGCGTTCACCGACGCACTGGAGCCGGAGTCGCCCTACAAACTTACGCTGAATGGTACGTGGAAGATGTCGTGGGCGGGGAATCCCGATCTGCGCGTCAAAGACTTTTACCGCAAAGACTTCGACGATTCCGGCTGGTTCGAGATAGACGTTCCAAGCTGCGTGGAGATGCGCGGCTTCGGTTCGCCGGGATATACGAATGTCAGGTATCCGCACAAGCTCGAATGGCCGTTCATCCGCGATCGCCAAAGCGGCAAGGCGGATTACAACCCAGTCTCGTCATACCGCCGCGCGTTCACGGTTCCTGAAAACTGGAAGGGGCGCCGCGTCATCCTTCGTTTCGACGGCGTGTACTCCGCATACTACGTCTGGGTGAACGGACGCGAGGTCGGCTATGCCGAAGATTCCGCGCTTCCGTCGGAGTTCGATATAACGCCTTACATCGACACGTCGGCCCCCGGAGCCGTCAACACCCTGGCAGTCGAAGTTTACCGCTGGTGCGATGGAAGCTACCTCGAAGACCAGGATATGACGCGCTTCTCGGGCATATTCAGGGATGTCACGCTGTGGTCGATGCCGATGGATGGCATTTGGGACTTCGCCGTCAGGACGGATGTTCTCACGCGGAGAGGCGAAGGCGCGGAGCCTGAGGACTGGAAGCTGTCGGTCGAAGGAGTCGAGGGCGAATGGTCCGCGACTCTTTACGACGCCGCTCGCAATTCCGTCGCCGCGCTTTCGAACGCTTCGCCTGCCGCGGAAATCGAAAACCCGCGCCTCTGGAGCGCCGAGAAGCCATATCTTTACACTCTTGTCGTGAAGAAGGGCGCGGATATTCGTTCACGCAAAGTCGGCTTCAAGGATGTCAGGATATCCGGGCATGTTTTGCTCGTGAATGGGCGGCCGATCAAACTCAAGGGCGTAAACCGGCACGAGACGAATCCAGAGAACGGCCGCTCGGTTTCCGTCGACGACATGCTCGCGGACATCCGCCTCATGAAGCGTTACAATATCAATACCGTCCGCACCTCGCATTATCCAAACGACCACCGGTGGTACGATCTCTGCGACAAGTACGGGCTCTACGTCGTCGCAGAAGCCAATGTGGAAGGTCACGAGCCGGGCTGGGACGAGCAGGCGCTGGGGCGCTTTCCGGAATTCGACCATTCGATAGTCGAGAGAAATACGCGTCACGTCGCGTTCTATCGCAACCACCCGTCCGTGCTGATATGGTCCGCCGGTAATGAGACGGGGCATGGCGATTGCTTCCGCCACGCGATAGCGGAAGTGAAGAAACTCGACCCGTCGCGCCCCGTCCATTGGGAGCGCGGCAACAAGGATGCCGATATCGACGGACGCATGTATCCTTCCGTGGAATGGCTTGAGATGCGCGGAGAACTCGGCGACGGGCCGGCCGGTCTCCCCGTCCCCGGGCGCAGCGAGAACGATTCGTCCCCGAAGGACAATTCGTCCGGCAAGGTGTTTTTCCTGACAGAATACGCTCATGCCATGGGCAACTCGATGGGGAATTTCGCCGAGTACTGGGATGTGATATATTCTCACGAATCGCTTTGCGGCGGGTGTATATGGGATTGGGTCGACCAGGCGGTATGGAAAGCGACCGGCGAAGCGGGAGCCGACGGAAAGCCCGAGCGGTATCTCGCCTATGGCGGGGACTGGGATGAGCAGCCGAACGACGGCCCATTCAACTGCAATGGCGTAGTAGACCCTTTCCGCCGCGTCACAGCCAAGCTTGTCGAGGTCGGGCACGTCCACCGCAATCTCGT
>DFGB01000058.1 GCA_002371135.1 Verrucomicrobia bacterium UBA3761
TTTCAAGCCTCTCGTTTTTAATCGCAGAGGCGCAGAGTACGCAGAGAACTTTTCAGCCTTCCAACTTTTCTGCTTTTCTCTCTCAAGTACTCTGCGTCTCTGCGCCTCTGCGATTAAAAACGAGAGGCTTGAAACAAATCGTAAATCGAAAAATCGGAAAATTCTCTTTACTTGAATTCGATATTCGCCTCTGCGCGGAGCTCGGCGACGAAGGCATCCATTGCGCGGCCGCGCGCCTCGTGGCGCAGCAGGTCCTTGATCGAATCGTGCACGTCGACGAGCGTCTGCTTTTCGCCGCCCTTCTCGGCCGCCTTGTAGATGATGTGGTAGCCAAATTGCGTGGCGACCACGCCGGAGACTTCGCCTTTCTTCATCTCGAACGCCGCCTTGTCGAACTCCGGCACCATCATCCCGCGGCCGAACCAACCAAGCGAGCCGCCTTCACGGCCGCTCGGGCAGTCGGAATGCTTCTTCGCCTCCTCGGCAAAATCGGCGCCGGCGAGAATGCGCTCGCGTATGGCGGAGATCTTATCGAACGCGGCAGCCTTCACCTCGGGCAGATCCTTCTCGTCGGTCTTGACGAGGATATGCTGGCAGAGAACCTGGTGCGGCTGGACGTATTCGTCCTTGTGCGCCTCGTAGAATTTCGCGACCTCCTCTTCCGTCGGGTCGGCGACGTGCGCGCACGCCTGGTTGACGAGCATATTCACCCTGACGCCCTTTTCAAGCTCCTTGCGAAAGGCGGCGTCGGTGATGTTCTGCGCGGCGAGCGCCTTCTTGTAGTTCTCCTCGCCGCCGACCTGTTCGACCACCTTGGCGACCTCCGCGTCGATGTCGGCGGCGGAGACGGGGAGTTCAAGTTTCATCGCACGGTCGAGAAGCAGCTTCGCGCCGATCGCCTGGTCGAGGGCGCGCTCCTCCAGAGTCGGCATGTTCTTGCGGATTTCATCCATTGTCATGCCGTGCGAAAGATAGAACTTGACGAGCCTGTCGAGTTCGAACCGTACGGCCTCGCCGCCGATTTCCTGTCCGTTTACGTATGCTTTTTTCATAAGATGGTTTTTTGGAGGCTGGAGGGGCTGGGGAATCTAGACGTTCTAGACGCTCTCGACTTTTCAACTTTTCAACCTTATCTAAACCTGTGGGAAACGCAACCTTTTGGCATTTCGAAATCGACCTCGCCCACCATGCCGATTTCGCGGATGCCCGGGGTGTCGAGAGCGAGCGCGCCGCCCGGCAAGCGCACGAGTTCGCGGCTCGTGGTGGTGTGGCGGCCGCGGCCGCTCCATTCCTGCACCTCGCCCGTCGCCATCCATTCCTCGCCGGCGAGCGCATTGACGAGCGACGATTTGCCGACGCCCGAGGAGCCGACGAGCGCGACGGTCTTGCGAGGCACGAAATACTTGCGGACTTCATCCATCCCCTCGCCCGTCGCCACCGACACGGCGAGGACATTCACGCCGCGCTCCGCCCACGACTGCGCAATCGATTCGCAGAGCGCGGTGCGAGCGGCTCCCTCTTCCACCAAATCGAGTTTGTTGAGGACGATCACCGCCTCCGCCTCCCCCATATCCTCCGCGAGAGACGTGTAGCGCATCAGACGCTCCGGGGAATAATCGCCATCCTCGCCAAGGCTGGTGACGATAAAGAGGGTGTCGAAATTGACGGCGAGAGTCTGCGCTTTGCGCTTCGCGGTCGGGTCGCGGCGCTCGAACCGCGAAAAGCGCGGCAGTACTTCGAGGATGAAACTCTCGCCCTGCGCGTTGTGGCGGAAGCGGACGAAATCGCCCGTGATCGGCTTGACGGCGTCCGGAGCGCGAAACGCACTCTTCTTCTTCCGCGCAAGGGCTTCGCCCTCCACGCCGTTCGCGACGAGGTGGTAGTAGTCGCCGTGGGCGCTCGTTATGCGCCCCACCCCGCCGGCATCGCCGCCGCGCCAGCCAAATTCCTCAATCCTTGAAAACATAATCCTTCGGCACCGTTATCTTGGCCTTGCCGCGCAAATCGAGCGCCGACGAGCCAATCCTGAGTTCATACTCCCCCGCGTCCAGACGGAAGGCCGACGCGAACGAATCCCAATACGCGAGATTGCGCGGAGAAATCGAAACCGTCAGCGTCTCCGATTCGCCCGGCGCGAGGAGTTTCGTCTTCGCAAAACCCTTCAAATCCTTGACGCACCGCGTCACGCGCGAATTCGGATATGCAGCGTAGATCTGCACCGTCTCCTTGCCGGGGCGCTCGCCGATGTTCTTCACCGGCACGGAAACGGTCCAGCCCGCGCCGTCTGCCAGCGTCGCGACGGCAGCCTTGTCGACGTCGTATTCGAATTTCGTGTACGAAAGGCCGTGCGCGAACGGGAAGAGCGGAGGTATCTTTTCCTTGTCATACCACCTGTAGCCGACGTAGATGCCCTCGCGGTAGGTGGAGCGTTCCGCGCCATACGCGCCCTCCGCCGCGACCGGAGTATCCGCAAAACGCTTCGGCCACGTCCAGGGAAGCTTGCCGCTCGGGGTCGTCTCGCCGAAGAGCATGTTCACGAGCGCCCTGCCGGCCTCCTGGCCGAGATACGGGATCTGCACGAGAGCGGGGCATTCCTCGATCCACGGCAATTCCACGGGCCCGCCCGAACGGTTGACGACGACGGTCCGGGGGTGCTGCCAGGAAAGGACTTCCCGGACGGCCTCGTCGGTTCCGGCCGGAAGCCGCATGTCCGCGCGGTCGTTGCCGGAGCCTTCTTTGCCGGGTTCGTGGCCGAGTTCGAAACCGGTGAAGACGAGAACCGCATCCGCCGTGGCCGCCTCCTCGGGCGTCGGCAGCGAATCGAAAGACGCGCGGACGATTTCGGCGTCGCGCACGGAGAAATACTCGACGAGCCCCGTTTGCGGCGTCGACTGGTAGAACGGCTTGCCCTCGGGGCTCTCGGCGCCTTCGCGCACCTCCTCCGACGCGGCGAGGTCGCCGACGACGAGTATCTTCTTCATCCCCTTCGCGTCGAGCGGCAGGACGGCGTTCGCGTTCTTCAGGAGCACTATGCCCTCTTCGGCGACTTGGAGCGCCGTCTTCCTGTGCTTTTCCGTGAGCCGTTCGCCCTTGGCGCGCTTGTCGGGGGAGAAGAACTTGGTCCTCGCCATTGTGTAGAGGATTCGCCTCGCCTTGTCTTCGATGCACGACGGCGGCACGGAAAGCTCCGCGACGGCCGAGGCGAGCGGCGCCTCGCCGGTCTTGGGATTCACATAGTGGCGGATGTCGGCGCCCGTGTTCATTTCGACATCGGTGCCGGCGAGCGCCGCCTCGACAGTCGAACTTACGGCGCCCCAGCCGGAGACCACCATCCCCTCGAATCCCCACCGCGCGCGCAGTATGCCGCGCAGGAGATACGGATTTTCGCTGCATGCGAGGCGCTGGAAGCGGTTGTGGGCGGTCATCACGCCCCACACGCCGCCGTCTTTCACCGCCGCGCGGAACGGCGCGAGGTAGATCTCGTTCAAGGCGCGCTCGTCGACGACCGGCTCGTTCTCGTACTTGCCGAGTTCCTGGCTGTTCAGGCAGAAGTGCTTTACGCACGCGGCGACGTCGTGGCTTTGCAAAGCGCGAATCCAGGCGACCGCCATCTTCGACGAGAGGTGCGGATCTTCGCCGAACGTCTCCCAGTTGCGCCCGGCGAGCGGATTGCGCATGATGTTCACGGCAGGTCCCAGCACCATGTCCTTGCCGCGCGACCGCGCTTGCTCGCCCATCACATGGCCATATTCCGCCGCGAGTTCCGTATTCCACGTCGCCGCAAGCGCGCCAAGCGACGGCAGCACGATCGCCGCGTCGGTCTCGTTGGTGCCCGCGCACTTGAAACTCCACCTGTCGACGTCGGGCTTTATCGTGCGCGAAGAAAGAGTGAACTGCCATTCGCGGTCGATCTGCGTCCCCTCGAACGCCGGGAGAGTCATCGTCCCGGACCCCGCGCACAGCCGGACTTTCTGGTCTAGAGTCAACTCCGAAAGCACCTCCTTCGCCTTGGCGAGGGCCGCCTCGTCGACGCCCGGACAGGGCAAAAAAAGTCCAAACGCGAACGCTGCAAGCGCCCACGCCGCCTTTGCGCGTCTGGAACTCCTTACCATGCCCGGTATTATACCATATTCCAGCAGGACGGGAAAGGCGGAAATGTTGAAAATTTCGATTTTCAGATTGATTGCCACGGCTGATTTTGTCGCTCTAGAGCGCAAAGGCTTTCATGATTTCTTTGCGTTCTTTGCGACAAAATCAGCCAGTCGGCGGATGAAACGTCGACGCACGCGAGCCGTTCGTCGATGAAGCCTTGCGCATGCATCCAGCGCATCTGGAGCGTTTCACTTCGGGCCCGGCAGCTTGAAGCCGAGGCCGGTGAACTGCGCGATGTCGCGTCCGGCAGAGTCGGAGACGTCCACATTGACGACATTCGAGTTGCGCCCGTCCTTGCGGTATGTGGCGACGGCGATGAGCGTATCGCCCTTGACTGCGTTCAGGAAGTTGATGCTCGCCTGCTGGGCGACCGCCATGCGCTCTTTGTCGTTCGCGAGCGTGGCGGAAGCGAAATCCGCCAGGGTGAATATCGCGCCGCCCATGACGCCGCCAAGCGCGTTCCTGTGGCGAGGCGTCAGTTTCAACGTGCACTTGGAATGCGTGGCATCGAGTTCTTCCAGCTCCATGCCGTTCTCGGTGGCGAACCTGTCGCCGGAAAAATATTTGCGCGCTTCCTCTATCGAATTGAATCCACTCATTGGGTTTCTCCTGTTGCGGCATTATTGTACCAAATTTCACCGGCGGCGGCAAGGAAGGGCCGCGCTTCAGCGCGGCCTAAGTAGGAAGTAGGAGCGCTTCGCGCAAGTAGGAGATAGGAAGTAGGAAGTAGGAGATTTGCTGTTCAGTCGGGGCGTACGTATTATCTCCTACTTCCTACTTCCTATCTCCTACTTGCGCGAAGCGCAAAAACGATCTTCATTTCACTCCTTCTGCCCAATAAGTTGAAAGATTGAAACTGTCAGGACTTAGGACTTCCTGCCTGCGCTGCGCACCTTGCGCGCGGCGTTGACGACGGAAACCTTGCGGCTGGCGACGGCCGGCGACGGCAGCGATGGATCGCCCATGCGCGTGCATACCACAAACCGGTATTCGCCGGACTCGACCGTCCCCCGGAAAATGCAGTCGAGCGTCGTCCCGGTGGAAGCCAGCACTTCGGCGGACAGCACCTTTTTGCCGTCTGCCGTCTCCAACCACACTCCCTCGTCGTCGCGCGAAACGTCGACGCGGAGCGTATGGCCGGCCACGAGCACCTTTTCGCCGAGCGTCACCACCCCGTCGGTCTTCGCCGCCACATCCATGACCCGGGTGACGCGCAGCGTCTCGCCGTTCATCGTGACGTTCACGGGTTCGAGGCTGGCGAGAGCGTCCGCCATAGGCTTCTTGACGCTTATGTTCAGCTCCATCTTGTTCCTGCCCTTGACGAATTGGCCGTTCGCGCCGCAGATCCGCCCCTTCATCGTCAAATACAGCGAAAACGCCCCGAGATTCAGGCGGCAACCGTTTTCGACGGCGTGGACCATGTAATCGACGAAGAAATTCGCGTAATACCGCGCATCATGCGAATCGAGCTTCGCATAGCGTGCGAAATCTTCCGCGATGTCGTCCATTTCAAGGACTTTGTTGTGGATTACGCACCCGCGGCACGTGGTTTCTTCTTTCTTGAACCCACCGTACGTGCCAATCGTCTTGAACTTTATTTCTTTCCCCATTTTCTTTCCCTTCCTATGCCTTCACCAACTGATATGGCATCACTTCATAAACTGATATGGTATCACCTGACCAACTGATACCATATCAGTTAGTCAAGTGATACAGTATCAGTTGGTCAAGTGATATGGTATCAGTTGTTCAAGCGATACTGTATCAGTTAGTCAAGTGATACAGTATCGGTTGGTCGCGAGTATTGTACCATATATTCACCGCTATTGCAATAGGCATGGGAAATATTGCCATTGTGCGGCGAGCCCAGAATTTCTCCTACATTCTTTGCAAGAGATCGAGCATCTTGCGGTCGAGTTTGTGGCCGCGGCAATCCTCGTAATCGACATCCTTGCGGCCGGAATCGA
>DFGB01000048.1:0-187 GCA_002371135.1 Verrucomicrobia bacterium UBA3761
TGGGGGCGGAGACGACGAGCTCGACAAAGCGCACGACGTCGTCCATGAGCGGCTGCGCTTCGGTGAAGCGGCCTTCGGCGGCGAGGGCGCAAATGCGCGCGTGGTGGGCGGGGATCATGTTGTCGGTTGTGCCGATGCAGCCGCTGAACGTGTCGCCATAGGCGAATGCGCACAGTTCCTGTTCGTC
>DFGB01000048.1:298-6946 GCA_002371135.1 Verrucomicrobia bacterium UBA3761
GTCCAGTAGGCGTAGCCGGTGTACTTCATTCCCTTGACGTTGGGGATGTCGAAGAATTTTGCATCGCGATCCGGGACGACCTGTGCGCCGACTGAGTAAATCATGAAGGGGAGATCCGTCGCGCCGGCGATTGCCTTATAGTGGGCGAATGCGGCGTCGAAATTCTGTCCGAAGTAGACTGGCGCGACAGAAGAGACCCAGTCGACGCCCGCTTTGGCCGCGCGGCGGGCGAGGGAGACTGCTTCGTCCGTCGAGAGCGCGCCCACGTGGGCGATGAGTTTCGCGCGGCCGCGGGCGGCCTTCACCGCGCGCTTGTAGACGAGAACGCGCTCGTCCGGGGAAAGAAGAAACCCTTCGCCCGTGGAGCCGGTCAGATAAAATCCCCTCAAGCCGTTTGCAAGGCCATGCTCGACGAGCCGCTCGATCATCTCTTCGTTCACGGAGCCGTCTTTGCGGTAAGGCGTGACGAGTGCGGCATATGCGCCGGCCATGTCTTCGAACCCGGTGCCGGCGGGGACGCGTACAGACGGCGAGACGCCGGTGTTTTCGGCTGCAAACGCATCGGCAACCGCGCCCGCGCCCATGGCGATAAATTGTCTTCTGCTGAGATTCATGCACACTCCCCCTCGTTCGATTCCGCCGTTATTGTATCATATTGGCGAGAGGAAAAGGTGTGCGTTTTTACAATTATAAGAATGCGAACAAGAAGAGAACAGGGAAGAGGGAACAGGGAAGAGGGAAGAGGGAGATTTTAAGTAGGAAGTAGGAAATTTGCTGTTCAGGCGAGACGTATGTATTATCTCCTACTTCCTACTTTCTACTTCCTACTTAAAATCTCCCTCTTCCCTCTTCCCTCGGTGTCCCGGTATTCGTGCGGCGTTCGGCCGGTTTCGCGGCGGAATTGGGTGGCGAAGTGCTGGGCGGAAGGGAAGCCCAGATTGTCGGCTATCGCACCGATGCTCATGCGCGTAGTCGAGAGGAGTTTCTTCGCGGCGGATATGCGGCAGAATACGAGATACGCGTGCGGCGGCAGACCTGTCTTGCGCCGGAAACACGTTGTCAGTTTTGCGACGGACATCGCGGCGCGGCCGGCGAGTTCGTCCAGGTTGTAGTCGCACGACGGGTCGGCGCGCATCTCCTCTATCAAGGAGTCTAGGCGGGCTGAAGACGTATCCGCCTTCCGGGTGTTCGATGATTCAATCGTGTCCAGAAGGAGGCTTAACACCGCATGGCGCAACATCAACCGCCGCTCGGTCGTTTCCCGCGGAGCGGAGTCGTAGAGGGTCCAAAGCCGCGTGAACGAATGCTTGAGCGCGTCGGTCGCGTCGAACCTCGCCGGTATCGAGCGCAGGCGGGAAACGAGCCATTGCGTCTCTTCGCCGGAGAGCCCCAGGACCGTCTCGCCGTGTTCCGGGAGCCGAAACCATATCCACACCGTGGAGAGCCCTTTGGGGTAGCAGCGCAGGTAATGCGGTGTTTCCGGCTGGGCTGCGAAGACCGACCCTGGGCTGACGGGGACGACTTCGCCTGCATGGTCGAACGACAGGTTCGCACCGCGCTGGCAGCATAGTATCTCGATCATCCCAGGGTGGATGTGCGGTACGGTGTTGACGCCGGCGCATTTGTAGTTGTGCCTGCCCAGCACCGGGATGGCGCCGATTCCGTCTGGCGTCAAATCGACGACGCGGACATCCGGAGTGTCCATGTACTCCGGATATGATTTCATTACTTCATCTATTATATCCATTTTCACTTCTGCGGTTTATTGTATCATAATAAACGATATGGGGTCAAGGCTTGAAATGTGGCAATGTGGAAATGTGGAAATGTGAAAATGTGAAAATGTGGAAATGCGGAAATGTGAAAATGTGGAAATGTGGAAATGTGGAAATGTGGAAATGTTGCCAATTCCAATGTTGCCAATTTCCAATTGGTACTGGGTATTGGTGCTGGCAACATTTCCACATTTTCACATTTCCACACTTCCACATTTCCCCTGCCCCCGCTTGGGGGTTGCGGATGGTGCGCAAGATATGGTAAAATACGGGCATGAAACATGCGCTAGCGTTAATTGCAGGACTTTTGGCGGTCGCGGCCCGCCCTGCCGATATGGATGAACTCCACAGGCTCGTCGACGAAGTTTACAACCGCCTCACGCCCGAGGAACGGGCGGCGCAGATTTGCGCGACCACGGCCGGCAACCTTTGCGGCAAGGATGGAAAGTTCTACCATGCCAAGGCCGCCGCCCGTTTCCCGCACGGCATCGGCCACGTTTGCCAGTTCGCATGCAATCGCACCGACAAGCCCGAGGCGCTCGTGGAATTTGTCAATGCGGTGCAGAAGTATTTCGTCGAGGATTCAAGTTCACACATCCCGGCGATTTGCCACGAAGAGGTTATTTCGGGGCTGGCGGCGCGCACCGCCACCACATACCCCCAGCAGATTGGCATTGCTGCAACGTGGAATCCTGAACTCATGCGGCGCAAGTGCCGCGAGACGAGCGAAGCGATGCAGAGCGTCGGTTGCGCGTTCGCTCTCTCGCCTATGGCCGACGTCATCTACAACTCCAACTGGACGCGCCTCGAGGAGGGCTATGGCGAAAGCGGCTATCTCGCCGCAGTCATGGGCACGGCATTCGTCCAGGGCCTGCAGGAGAGCGGCAAGACCGCCGCCTGCACAAAGCATTTTCTCGGCTATGGAACAATCGGCGGCGGACAGAACCGCCAGTGGCGCGACATCTACGAAGAAGTCGTCCTGCCGCACGAGGCGATGATACGCGCCGGCGGCGCGGCGGCTGTCATGACCAGCTACGACCAGTTCAAGGGCGAGCAGGCCGTCTCCAACAGCACTCTCGTCAAAGACATCCTGCGCGGCTACATAGGCTTCGACGGAACCGTGGTCAGCGATTACGGAGCTGTTGCGTGGGGCGTCAAGGGAGTTGCGGACCCTGCCGAAAAGAAGGAACTCCAGCGCCGCCGTGCCGCCGAGGCCCTTAAGGCCGGCAATGATATCGATCTTCCGCACGGCGAATGCTACTCGTTTGCGCTCGACCTCGTTCGCGACGGCCTCGTCACCGAGGAGGAGTTCGCCGCCGCAGTGAAGAACGCACTTCTTCTCAAGGCGCGGACGGGCCTCTTGGGTGCGAAGTTCAAAGAGCTTTCCCCAGAGGAACTCGACCGGCCCGAGTGGCGCGCCACGGCGAAGAGGCTCGCGGAGGAGTCCATCGTCCTTTTGAAGAACGACGGCATCCTTCCGCTCGCCCCATCCGCCAAGGTAGCGCTCGTCGGACCGAACGCGAACAGCCCGTGGGCGATGCTGGGCGACTACACCTACCAGTGCATGCAGGCGTTCTGGCGCCGCAATCCACGCGAATGGGACGAGCCGCACATCGTCACTCTCAAGGAGGGCCTGGAGGCGCTCGCCGGGAAGGATTCCGTCGTCTACGAGCGAGGCTGCGACTGGTCGAAGAGCGGCGATACGCTCGTGAGCGCCGGCGGCGATCCGCGGACGGCCGGGCTTTCGCTGAAACTTGCCGAAAGCGCGGACAGGGTAGACTTTGATGCCGCCGTCGCGGCAGGTCGCGGCGCCGACGTCATCGTTTGCGCGATGGGCGAGAATTTCACGCTCTGCGGCGAATCGCGTCAGCGCGCCTCTATACGCCTCGCGGGCGACCAGGAGAAGCTTGTCAGGGCGATGATTGCGACGGGCCGCCCTGTCGTCCTCGTGATGTTCAACGGACGCAACGAAGTGCTGCCGCAGGATATCGTCGAGGGGTGCGCCGCAATTGTCCAGGCGTGGTATCCCGGCGAGGAGGGCGGCAACGCCGTCGCCTCCGTCCTCTGCGGCACGGTCAACCCCTCGGGGAAGCTGCCGGTTTCGTATCCCCGGACGGAGAATCGAGAGGACGTGACGTTCGGCGACGGCACCGATACGCCGGAGCGCGTCATGTGGCCCTTCGGCTTCGGTCTATCCTATACGACGTTCGAGTATTCCGGCATCCGCTTGGCGGACGGTCCTGCGGCCTCCACCGCCGACGAGACGGTCGGAGTGGCATTCACGCTCGAGAATGCCGGCGAACGCGACGGCGTGGAGATTGCCCAGGTTTACGTCACGTCGAAGGGTTCGCCCGTGAGGCTGCGCGGTTTTGCCAGAGTCGAGTTGAAGAAGGGCGAGTGCAAGCGCGTCACCGTGCGTCTGCCGCTCGAGTCTTTCGCTCGCTGGGAAGGGGGAAAGGACGGCGAGTGGGTGCTCTCCCCCGGCGAATATGAAATCCGCGTCGGCGCCAGCGCATGGGACGTGAAGGCCTCCCTTCCCCTGACGCTTGCCGGCGGCGAGGTTCGCTTCCCCGTGCGCAATGTATTTTTCGCGTCCGTCGAGGAGCATCCCACGCTGAAAGTGCAGGAAATGATCGACGCGGCGGCGGTGCGCGGCGGCGGCACCGTCGCGATTCTCGCCGGCACGTGGCGCACAGGCGCGCTACATCTCCGCAGCAACGTCGAGCTGCATCTCGACGAAGGCGCGGAACTTGTGTTCGGCGAGGACCTCGCCGATTACCTGCCTGCCGTGCGCTCCAGCTGGGAAGGAATCGAGTGCATGGGCTATTCGCCGCTCGTCTACGCATACGGTTGCACCAATATCGCCGTCACCGGCAAGGGCGTGCTCAGGGCCGAGGTCGAGAACCGCTGGCGCGGTTGGGGGCTTGCGAGGAAGAAGAATCCTCTGCACGACAAGGCCAAGAAGACCCTGGCCGGATGGAGCCTCTCGGATACGCCCGTCGAAGAGCGCCGCTTCTATGCGCTCGAGCAAAGCCTGATGCGTCCGCAGTTCATCATGTTCAACCGTTGCCGCGACGTGCGGATCGAGGGCCTCAAGATACGCAATTCTCCCTTCTGGACCATCCACCTGCTGTGTTGCGAGAACGCCGTCCTCCGCGGACTGGACATCTTCGCCGACTGCAAGAACTCCGACGGTCTGGACGTGGAATCCTCGCGCAACGTCCTCGTCGAGGATTGCATCTTCGAGCAGGGCGACGACGCCATCGCGATCAAGTCCGGCATCAATCACGAAGGGCGGCGGCGCGCAATGCCATCCGAGGATGTGACGATACGCCGCTGCACCGTCAACGAGGGGCACTCTATGCTCTCCATCGGCAGCGAACTGTCGGGAGGCATCCGCCGCATTGTCATGGAGGACTGCCGCGCCGATTCCGACGTCGACAAGGTTTTCTTCATCAAGACCAATCCCGAACGGGGCGGATTCGTCGAGGACGTCCGCGTCAGCCGCATCCGCGCCAAGGGTGTGCGCCATCCGGTCGTCTCCGCCATTGCGGACTACTTCTGGAAACCGGGAAGCGTTTGCGCAGACGGCATCGAGCGCGCCACGCGCGTCCAGGATATTCTTCTCGAAGACATACAAGCGGAGACTGCGCCGCAGATCTATTCATTCAGAGGCTGCGAAGGAGAGCCGATTCGCCGCCTGACGCTGCGCGATGTCCGCGCCGCTTCCGTCGCCAAGCCCTCCGAGGCCGTGTTTGTTGAATTCGCCGCTCATTGAACGCGGCGGAATTTCCAGAAGATCTAGATCCCCTCTTCCCGGTGGCCCAGGCCCGCCAGTCCGACGCGGCCTGTATCATCCATACGGCGGCCGGCGCCTTGGTGCGCGTCGTGCCGGAAGTCCGCAAGGCCGCGCTCCCGAAAATCGGCGACCTCGTCGAAGTTTGCGCATTTCTGACGGACTAAGGCGGAGAGGAACGGCTGGAGGATGCTCTAGTGCGCATCGCCGGCCACGACAAGTCAAAGCTTCCGCCCTACTGGACGGCGGGGCGGGTTTGGACGTTGATGGGAATAGTCGTCGCCTCGCTTGTCGTCTCCGGAGTTGCGATGCTGCTCGTCATGCGCAGGATCGAGCGCGAACGCTATACTGCGACGCTCCGCGAGCGCCTGCGTCTTTCCCATGACCTCCATGACAACCTCCAGCAATTGCTCGCCGCAACCATGTTCCGCCTCGATGCGGCGCAGAGCTTCTTCGACTTCGACCTCAAGTCGGCGCGAGAGCAGCTCGGCTGGGCGAAGAAGGCCGTGGAGAGCACGCAGGCGGGCCTTCGCAGCGTCCTTTGGGACTTGCATGAGGAGAGCGAGGGACCCGAATCGCTCACCGGTCTCGTGCGCTACGCCGTCGGTCGCATGGCGCATTGGTCGGGCAAGGTTGCCGTAGAGGTCGTCGGCTCCGAGCCGGACGGCGTACGTCGGCATGGCGGACATTTCCTCATGATCATACAAGAGGCGGTAGGCAATGCACTCTCCCGCGGCGGCGCCACGAACGTGAGAGTGCGACTGTTCTTCCGGCCTGGTCTCGTGCGCCTTGTCGTCACCGACAACGGCTGCCGCATCCTTGGACACCAGGATACTCTCTTCGCCGACAGCCAGCATCACGGCGACGATTTCTCGCGCCAGTATTACGAGAACTGCTGCATAGAAGGAACAGTCGACTTCATCTACGGTTGCGCCACCGCGGTATTCAACGCTTGCAAGTTGAACTTCGCATCCTGCGGCTACCTGACCGCCGGCCAAAGCGACGGCTGTGCGGGCCGAAGTCACAGCCGTCTCCGGGCAAAGTGACAGCTGTGGACTGGCGAAGCGATAGGTATGG
>DFGB01000048.1:7008-36267 GCA_002371135.1 Verrucomicrobia bacterium UBA3761
TGGCGAAGCGATAGGTATGGATTGGCGAAGCCATAGGTATGGATAGGCGAAGCGACAGTATTGAAACCGATGGTGCATAGTATTCGATTGAAATCGGCTGCATTGGGGCGGCGAATCGTCCCGGAGACGCTGGCAGGGCGACATCATTTATTTTTCTTTGCGAACCAGAGCGACCAATACAAAATAGTCTTGCAACAGCCTTGATCGAAAAGTAAATGCAGTTGCGCTGGAGACGCTGGAATACCCCCTTGACGCGAATGGCGGAAAAATGATATAATATCCGCTGTTTTCATCGCAGGAGAGATGGCAGAGCCTGGTTGAATGCACATGACTCGAAATCATGCATGCCCGCAAGGGCATCGGGGGTTCGAATCCCTCTCTCTCCGCCAATTTCTGCGGGCGTAATTCAATGGCAGAATAGGAGCTTCCCAAGCTTCTTACGTGGGTTCGATTCCCATCGCCCGCTCCAGTTTTTCATTTAGTCCACAGTCTTGAATCCTTGGTCCTGGATGTTCTAGATGCTCTAGACGATCTAGACTTTTCAACTTTTCAACCTTTCAACTTGCTCAATCGATTATTAGTTTCGAATCTGGCGGTTGTCGAGCGCGCGGAAGTGCGTTTTGCCGCCGGGCTCAATGTGCTGACGGGCGAGACCGGCGCGGGCAAATCCGTGCTGATGGGCGCGCTCGAGCTGGTATTGGGCGCGCGGGCCGATAGTTCCCTCGTCCGCGACGGTGCCAAAGAGGCGCGCGTCGAGGCCGTGTTTTCTCTGGAGGGCGATGCCGCCGGCGACGTCCGCGCCGTGTGCGAAGAGGCGGGGATAGAGTTCCAGCCGGGCGACGATCTCGTCCTTCGCCGTTCTCTGAACGCGAACGGCGGGGGCAAGGTTTGGATAAACGATTCTTCCTCGACTGTTTCCACGCTGCGCAAGATCGGGCGGCGGCTCGTCGACATCCACGGACCGCGCGCCAATCAATCGATCCTCGAAGAGAAGTTCCAGCGCAACGTGCTCGATTCCTTCGGCGCGATAGACGGCGCCAAGTACGCCGCCGCATGGGAGGCGCTGTGCGCCCTCAAACGAGAGAGAGAGGCACTTGCCAATGCTGAATCGTCCGAGGATGAAATAGATCTTCTGCGCTACCAGCTCTCGGAACTCGCGGAGGCGGGCATAACCGGCGAAGACGACACGCTTCAAGAGCGTCACGCCGCGGCCGCCCACGCGGGCGATATCGTCGAGAGCGCAAATTCCATGACGGAAATCCTTGGCGGCGACGCGGGGGTGGGCGATCTTCTGGCGCAACTGCAGAACCGTATTTCGTCCATCGCCAGATTCTTCCCGCAAGCCGACGAATGGGCCAGAGAGGCCGAAGATATCGCCGTCAGGGTTTCCGAGTTCAATCGCACCATCGCCGACGAGGTTGCGAGAATCGACGTCGATCCGGGCGAATTCGAACAGCTGGACGCGCGGCTGGAGGTCGTCAACAGGATACGCAGGAAATATCTGAAGAACGGTCTCGGGGAAGGCGAGAGCCTCTCGTCGAGCATCGCGGCGCTCGTCTGCGTCAAACAAGAACGCCTTGATGCGCTGGAAGGGCGCGAAGAGAAGTTGGCAGAGCTCGACAAGGAGATTCGCGCAGCAGGCGAGGCCGCGGAGAAAGCGGCTTCGGCGCTGCGCCTGAAGCGACAATCCCACGGCGTGAAGCTCGCGAAGGCGATTACGAAAGAATTGCGCACTCTCGGATTCTTGCAGGCGAGTTTCAGCGTGGGCGTGGAAGAAGCGCCGCTTTCGGCGACCGGGGCGGACAGGGTGGTGTTTCTTTTCGAGCCAAATCCCGGCGAGAGTCCGAGGGCGCTCGCCGATATCGCAAGCTCGGGTGAAATCGCCCGCGTGATGCTCGCCGCGAAAAGCGTCCTGGCCGCGCATGACAAGACGGATTTGCTCGTGTTCGACGAGATCGACGCCAACATAGGCGGCGAGACGGGCAAGGCGGTCGGAGAGAAGATGAGGCGGGTGGCGTCTTCGCACCAGGTCGTCGCGATAACCCACCTCCCGCAGTCGGCGGCATATGCGACGCGGCATTTCGTCGTCTCCAAGAGCGTGGAGGCCGGGCGCACAAGAACGCACATCGCACCGGTCGAAGGCGAAGATAGAGTGCGCGAGCTCTCCCGCATGCTGGGCGGCGGCTCGAGCGGCGCCGCCGCAAAGCACGCAGAGGAATTGTTGAAGGAAGCGGGAGGGCCGTGCGCGAGCAATAGCGCCAAGGAATATCCCCCAGCCGAAGGCTGTCCGCGAAGCGGATGCCCTAGCAGGGGTGCGCGGCTTTAGCCGCGCAAAACAAATCGGAAAATCGGGATTCGAAAATTTCAAAAATGGAAGAAAAGACGATAGAATTCAAGACCGGCGCGGGGAAGTGCCCGGTGCGTTTCGTCAATGAAGTGTTCGGCGCCCAAGACGCCGAGACGATCGCGATGCTGCGCGAAGTGGCCGGCGTTGAAAATCCTCGCATCGTGGTAGTCGCCGACGGCAACGTCGTGCAGCGTACGCCGAAACTGGGCGTGCGCATGGGCAAGTATATCCACGACAACGGCATAATCCTCGCCGCGCCGCCGGTGTTGCTGAGCTGCGGCGAAAAGGTCAAGATGTATCCCTCTGCGGCGGTCGACGCGGTGGTGGCGGCGCTTGATAGCGCGGCGCTGGGCGCGAACAACGTCCTCGTGGCGATAGGCGGCGGTTCGCTCTTCGACGCGGCGTCGTTCGCCGCGGCGATTTTCGCGCCCGGCTGCAAGGTCGTCCGCATCCCGACCACGGTCGCCGCATTCGTCGACGGCGCGTTTGCCGTGGAAGCCCGCCTCGATACAAAGAGCGCGAAGGATGCGCTCCGCGCGCCTTCCTGCCCGTCAGGCGTGATCGTCGATTTCGCTTTCCTGCAGACGATTCTCGAGGGCGTGTGGAAGGGGGGCTTCGGCGAGGTGATACGCCACGCAGCTGCCTGCGACGCTTCTCTCATGAAGAAGATCGCCAAGTCTGCCAAGTCCATACGCGACAGGTCCTCCGGCGCAGGAGAGGAGATCCTGCGTCTGGCGATCGCCTCCCGCGCCAAGACCGGCGGCTCGGATTTCGCGCTGTGGTGCGCGAACAGGCTGGAAGCGATCAGCGGCTACAAGTTGCCGCATGGCTACGCCGTGCCGGTTTCCATCTGCATCGAATGCGCCTACGCCGTCCGCAAGAATCTCCTCAAGCCCGACGACCAGGAGATGATTTGCAGGGCGCTTGCGGACAGCGGTGCGCTCGACGGCCTCGACCACAACATCCACCTCATTGCCGATCCGGCGCATGTTCTCGAAGGACTGGACGAATGGAAGCGGCTCAACGGCACAGAAGTCCGCACGCTGCTCGCCGCGCCGGGCAAGCGGACGATCGACGAGACCGCCGATCGCGAAGCGTATGCAGAGGTCTTTGCAGAACTCTCGCAAGTCGCGGAGGAAACCAAGGAGGGATCATGAAAATAGCATTTCAAGGCGAGAACGTGGAAACGCAGGCGGGGACGGTCGGAGAATTGCTCTCCGAACGCGGTTGCGATGCAAAGAGCTCCCTTGTGGAGCTTGATGGAGAAGTGCTCTCGCCCGGCGCGGACTCGGCGGCCAAGGCGCTGCACGAAGGTGCGAGAGTGGATGTCTTCAAGCTAGTCGCCGGGGGTTGAAACGGATGACGAATTTGTTCCTGGAAGACGAAGAGCGCAAGAAGCTCGGGAATGTCCGCGTCGGCATTGCAGGCGCCGGCGGGTTGGGCTCGAACTGCGCGATGCTGCTGGTGCGCGCCGGCGTGAGGAAACTCGTTGTATGCGATTTCGACAGGGTGGAAGAATCGAACCTGAACAGGCAGTTCTATTTCCGCGATCAAATCGGCATGCAGAAAGTCGCGGCGCTTGGCGAGAACCTGCGCAGAATCGAGCCGGATATGGAACTCGATTTGCGTGATGTCAGGTTGGACGCTCCTGCGATGCGCGAAGTGTTTGCTTCTTGCGATGTTGTCGTCGAAGCGTTCGACGCGGCGGAGTCTAAACTCGCATTCTTCGAGGCGATGCTGCCGACCGGCAAGAAGCTTGTCGCGGCGAGCGGCATGGCGGGCTGGGGCCGCTCCAATGAAATCCGCGTAAGGAAAGCGGGCGCGAATCTGGCCATCGCCGGCGACGGCACGAGCGGCGTGGGCGGCGGCGCATATCCGCAAGGCGCCCGCGTTTCCATCGTCGCGGCAATGGAGGCCAACTCCGCCCTCGCGTTCATCCTGGGAGAAGATTTGTGAATTTTTTGGGAGCGGGGGCGGGAGGGTGCGCCTGGTTTTCGATTTTCAACACATTTTATCGCAGAGACGCAGAGTTTTCTCGGATTTTCGCATTTTTCACGAGACGCCAAATCAACACTCTCTTTAGTCAAACTGACAGATCTATCAAAATCGATAATCTCTGCGACTCTCGGGTCTCTGCGATAAAAATGGAATGTGCGAATCAATCCAAAACTTCTCTGCGTCCCTCTGTTTCTCCGTGCCTCTGTGTTAAAAATACAAATCCGGCAATCTAGCAATTTCAAAATCGGACAATTGGATATGAAACAACTCGAAATTGGCGGCAGGAAATTCACGAACAGGTTTTTCCTTGGAACAGGAAAATTCGCATCGTCCGAGATCATGCGCGGGGCGCTCGCCTCGAGCGAAACGGAACTCGTCACCGCAGCGCTGACGCGCGTGCACGAGGCGGATGCGGCGCATGACGACATACTCAAGGCGGTAGACCGCGGCAAAGTGGAAGTGATGCTCAATACGTCGGGCGCGAGAAACGCCGGAGAGGCGGTCCGCATCGCGCGTCTCGGCAAGGCGGCCGGGTTCAATTGGATAAAACTCGAAATCCATCCCGACGCCCGCTATCTGCTGCCAGACCCCGTAGAGACGCTCAAGGCGGTGGAGGAATGCGTGAAGATGGGGATGGTCGTCCTGCCGTACATCAACGCGGATCCGGTGCTCGCGCGGCACTGCGAAGACGCTGGCGCGGCGGCGGTGATGCCGCTAGGCTCGCCGATCGGCTCGAATCGCGGGATACGCACCCGCGACATGATTGAAATTATAATCGAGCAGTGCCGGGTGCCGGTCGTCGTCGACGCGGGAATCGGGCTTCCGAGCCATGCGGCCGAAGCGATCGAGATGGGCGCGGACGCGGTTCTGGCCAATACCGCGGTCGCCGCCGCCGGCGATCCCGTCAAGATGGCGGAGGCGTTCAAACTCGCCGTGCGCGCCGCCGAACTCGCCATAGAGTCCCGCCCGCCGGCCTCGCGCTCCACCGCTTCCGCCACCAGCCCCATGGATATTTTCATGTAGCATAGTAGTGCTGGACCCTAGATGTCCTAGATGTTATAGATGTTCTAGAAGTCCTAGAAAGCGCAGAGCCACAAAATAATCTCACAATGTTCCCGTTATTGAAATTCAGCGAGAAGCAGGTTGAAGAGTACTTCTCGCGCGTGACGCCGGAAATGGTCAGGGCGAGCCTTGACAAAGACCGCCACGATTGGTTCGACCTCTTGAATCTTGTCAGCGAAGCGGCATATCCGTTCATGGACGAGATGCGCGAGAAGGCGCGCGCCGCCAAATTGAAATACTACGGCAAGACGGTAAGCGTCTATGCGCCGCTCTACATCGGCAATACGTGCGTCAATTCGTGCAAATACTGCGACTTCCGCATCCAGCATCAAGGGACTGTGCGCAGGAATCTTACGATGGACGAAATACGCCTCGAAGGGGAGGCGATACGCGCGGGCGGGATAGACAGCCTCTTGATCGTCGCAGGCGAAGATCCTCGCGTGAATACGGTGGAGCATCTGGCCGAGGTCGGGCGCATGCTCAAAAAGATGTTCTCCAATCTTTCGCTGGAAGTCGCTCCCCAGACGGAGGAAGGTTACCGCGAATTGTTCAAGGCGGGGTACGAGGCGCTTACGTGTTTCCAGGAGACGTACGACCAGGAGCTTTACAAGGAGATGCACCCGGCCGGGCCGAAGTCGAATTACGAAAACCGCCTATGGACGCAACTTCGCGCGGGCCGCGCCGGCTTTCGCATTCTCGGTTGTGCATTCTTGCTCGGGCTCGGGCCGTGGCGGAGGGAGGCGGCGAGCCTCGCGGCGCACGCGATTTATTTGATGAAAGAGTGCTACGAATCGAAGATACAGTTCGCGTTTCCCCGCTTCTGCCGCGTCGACGGCGGTTTCGTGCCGCCGTGCGAGGTGGACGAGCGCGATGTAGATTTGATGATGCTCGCATTCCGTATCGTGTTCCCGCAGTGCTGCATGACGGTTTCGACGCGCGAGGCGCCCAAATTCCGCGACTACATCGTGCAGGTCGCGGCGGACAATATGAGCGCGGGTTCGCGCGTGACGCCCGGCGGCTACGCCGTACTTGAAAAGGAGCACGCCGCCGACGTCGCGCAGTTCACGCTCACCGACCGCCGCGCGCCCGCCGACGTCTATGCCGCGATAAAGGCCAACGGGCAGGAAGTCGTATACAAAAATTGGGACAACAGAATCTAGCGAGCCGCTTGTACGGCAAAAAAGGAAAAGACAATGGAAAGACCGTTGATGCTGGCAACTGCGATTCTGGTGGCGGCGTTCGGCCGCGCCGAGACCGTCACGGCGCCCGAAGCGCCGTTCGAGATGCCCGCGATTTCAATCTGGCAGACGCCGGAGCGTGATTTTTCAATCGCAGACTACGGCGCCGTCGAAGGGGGCGGGGAGAAGTGCACCGCGGCCTTCGCGGCGGCGATCGACGCATGCTGCAAGGCCGGAGGCGGGCGCGTCGTCGTCCCTGCGGGCGTGTGGTCCGCGGGGCCGATACATCTCAAGAGCAATGTGCGCCTCCACCTCGCCGAAGGCGCGAAGATCGTATTCTCGGACGATCCGGCCGATTATCTGCCAGCCGTCCGCACCACGTGGGAAGGCGTGGAACTTTTGAACTACTCCCCGCTCGTATACGCATACGGCTGCACGAACGTCGCCATCACCGGCAAGGGCGAACTTGCGCCGAAGATGGGCGTCTGGAAAACCTGGTTCACGCGTCCGCCTGCGCACATGGCGTTCACCGAGGCGCTCTACGACTGGTGTTCGCGAGTCGCGCCGATGGAAGAGCGCGACGCGACCAAAATGCCGGGCTCGAATGCGCGGCCCCATCTCATCCAGTTCAACCGCTGCAAGAACATCCTCCTCGACGGCTTCGCAATCCGCGAATCGCCGTTCTGGACGATCCATCTCTACCATTCCGAGGATGCGGTTCTCCGCCGTCTCGACGTTTTCGCCCACGGGCACAACAACGACGGCGTCGACGTGGACATGACCAGGAACGTCATAATCGAGAACTGCCGCTTCGACCAGGGCGACGACGCCGTCGTGCTCAAGGCCGGGCGAAATCAGGACGCCTGGGCGCTCGACCGGCCGACGGAAAATGTCGTCGTCAGGAATTGCGAGGTGGTCGACGGACACGTGCTTCTCGGCGTGGGAAGCGAACTTTCCGGCGGCGTCAGGAACGTATACATGCACGATTGCAGGATGACGGGCAACGCATTGAACGTCTTCTACACGAAGACCAACGAGCGCAGGGGAGGCGTCGTCGAAAACATCTACATGAAAGACTGCGAAGTCGTCGCGACCGGCAAGCGCATGCCTAACGCCGTCGTAGGCGTCGAGACGGACGTCCTGTACCAGTGGCGCAATTTCCCGACCCATGAAGTGCGCGTGACGAAAATCCGCAACCTCGTCGCGGAAAACGTGAAGGTCAATTCCGCGAATCATCTTTTGGCGATACATGGCGACGGGCGCGAGCCGGTGGATGGCGTCACCCTCAAGAATATCACTTGCGAGAAGGTTCTGAAGAGCAAGATTGAAGTGATGAATGCGAAGAACGTGACGATGGACGGCGTGGAAATTCCTTCGCGCCCGGGCAAGGCTCCAAGCAAATGACGGCGGATATGACGATAGAAGGGATGGTAGAGTTGTTGAAGGGCGGCGCGCGCGCGGTGCTGATGATGCGCCACGCCCAGCGGCCGCACATCGACCCGGAAGACACGACTTTCGGGGCGAACCTGCCCATAACGGAAGCGGGCGCGCTTGCGGCACGAAGCGTCGGCGCGCGGTTGAAGGGCGCCGCTGAATCCGTCGCGTTCATGTCGAGCCCGCTCTACCGCACTCGTCTCACCGCGGCAAATGTCGCAATCGGCATGGGCGTCGAAGAGGCGTGGAATCTGGATACAATCCCCGTCGCGCCGGAACTCGGCAATTCGAGTTTCTACTTCGCGGACCAGAACAGGGTTTGGCAGACATTCCGGGACGGCGGCTTCTACGAGCACGTGTTCAAATACATTCGCGAAAAGCGCATGGACGGCTTTGCTCAGCTCGATGATGCGACGGACCGTCTCGAAGAATTCGTCCTCGCGCACGCGAATGCGCAGCTTTCCATATTCACGACGCACGATCTCTACAATGCGGCATTCCTCTCCGCGCGCGGCGCCGCGCCGGAATGGACGGTCGAGAACTGGGTGGGGTTTCTCGATTCCGCCGCAATCATCCTCCACCCCGGCGGCCGCAGAGAATATGCTCTCGTAAGAAGCAGCGAGGTTTGAATGGCGAAACGCATCTGCATAACAGGCTCCATCGCCTGCGGCAAATCGCTGTTCGCGAAATACCTGAACGAGCTCGGGCTCGAAACGCTCGACGCCGACGACGTCGCGCACGAATTGGTGGCGCCGGAGGAGCGCGAGAGGCTGAGGGCGGTTGTCTTTCGCGATCCGGCTGCGCGCAAGGAACTCGAGGTGCGGCTGCACCCGCTCATCCGCGCGCGGCTCGACGCCTGGCAGGACGCCGCCCGGGACAAGCCGAGGGTGGTCGTAATTCCTTTGCTTTTCGAGGTGCATTGGGAAGAAAAATATGATATAATATGCGCTGTCGTCTGCGACGAGACGTTGCAGACGGCGCGGATGACGGAAAACCGCGGCTACAGTCGCGAAGACGCCCTCTCGCGCCTTGCGGCGCAGATGCCATCCACTCTCAAGGCAGAGAAATCCCATTACACGGTCCGCAACGACGGAACCACAGAAGAATTGAAGACTGCCGCGCGCGACTTCGTGCGCTGGCTAAAAGAACAGGAAGCAATATGAGCGAAGAATTCGATATATTCGCAGCCGCGGTCAAACCTGCGCAGCCGCAAAAGCCGTCCGAGCGTCCGCACGATGTCCCGCGCGCCGACAAGCCGCGCGACGACAAGTCTGCGAATCGCGAGCAGAATGCGCCCAAGAAAAACAATTTCCGCCGCGAGAAGGATAAATCGCAGATGCGTGATCGCCGCCGCGACAAGCAGAACGCTTCGCCGATTCGCGGCGAGAACGGGACGGAATCCGTGAACCCGCTCCTGAACGCCCGCCTGCCGCAAAGCGAGGACGAAAAGAGCGAGCAGTCCCAGCCCAATTTCCACCGCGATCCATCCCTGCCGGAATACCGCCTTGCCGACATCCAGACCTGGACGTCGCCGCAGATTGTCGATGAGATGATGCCAAACGCCGACCCCGAGGAGCTCGGCGGCTACAGGAAGCACGAACTCATCTTCGCCGCGATTCGCCAGTACATCGCCTCCGGTGGCGCGGTCCTCGCGAGCGGATGCCTTGAAATCATGCGAGAGGGGCATGGGTTCCTGCGGTCCTCGAAGAACAACTTCCTCGCCTGCCCCGAGGACGTGTTCGTCACCCAGCAGCAGATCCGCCGCTACGCCCTCAGGACCGGCGACGAAATCGAGGGACCGATCCGCGAGGCTCGCGACCGCGACCGCTTCTTCTGCCTCGGCAACGTGAATACGGTGAACGGCAAGGAGCCGTCTGTCGCCGCGCGCGTCGTCCATTTCGAAAACCTCACCCCGACTTTCCCCACGCGCAGAATCGTGCTGGAGACGGCGGCGAGCGAATATTCGACGCGCGTCGTCGATATGTTCACGCCGATCGGGTTCGGCCAACGCGGCTTGATCGTAGCGCCGCCGCGCGTCGGCAAGACCGTCCTCCTTCAGAAAATCGCCAATGCCATCACCACCAACCACCCGGCGGCGAAGTTGATCATCCTCCTCGTAGACGAACGTCCCGAGGAAGTGACTGACATGCAGCGCAATACGAAAGCGCTCGTCCTTTCTTCGACTTTCGACGAAGAGCCGCAGCACCACGTGAACGTCGCCGACATGGTCATCGAGATGTCGAAGCGTCAAGCAGAGAACGGCAAGGATGTGATCATCCTTTTGGACTCCATTACGCGTCTTGCGCGCGCCTACAATACCGTCCAGCCGCATTCCGGCAAGATTCTGACAGGCGGCGTCGACGCGCTCGCCCTGCACAGGCCCAAGCGCTTCTTCGGAGCCGCGCGCAATATCGAGAACGGCGGCTCTCTCACCATTCTCGCAACCGCCCTCATCGACACCGGCTCGCGCATGGATGAAGTCATTTTCGAAGAGTTCAAGGGTACCGGCAACATGGAACTCGTCCTCGACCGCTCCCTCGCCGACAAGCGCATCTTCCCGGCGATCGACGTGGGCAAGTCCGGCACGCGCAAGGAAGATCTCCTCCTCGATCCTCTGGAACTCGAAAAAACCTGGGGGCTGAGGCGCGTCCTCGCCGAGGCAGGCCCGGAGCGTGCTATGAAGTCCCTACTCAATTCTCTCAAGAAAACAAAGTCAAATCCTGAATTCCTCCTCGCCCTCGACCTCAAACGCGTCGTGAAGACTGACGAGTGAAAAAGAGATTCTTTATTTACGATTTACGATTTTACGATTTTCGATTTATTTCACGCCTTCCTTTTTAACACAGAGTCACAGAGTCACAGAGATGCACAGAGGCCCCGGGCGCAAATCGAAAAATCGAAAAAATTCTCTGTGTTCCTCTGTTCCTCTGTGCCTCTGGTTAAAAAGGGATGCAGAGAGCGCAAATCGCAAATCGTAAATCGTAAATCTCAAATCGTAAATCGTAAATCGAAAAATCGAAAAATAAAAAAGGCGGTGCGTTATGAGAAAATCGCTCTGTATTCTGTTTGCGTTTGCGGCATGCGTTGCGATGGCGGCGACGCAGCGGGTGACAATCAGCGCGTATCGGGTCGGCGAAGACGCGGCGTTGAAAAAGGAAGGGCTTTCAGAACGTGTCAGCCCGACTCTCGCCTACGTCAGCGATAAAATCTCGAGAACAACGACGAATGAATGCGAATTCGCCGTCGTCCCGCCGACCGGCGAGAGATTCGCCCGATGGGTCCAATTCATCGGCGTGAATCCAATTGCCAACGCGGCTGCAATGACTTTCAATTCCGCGGCGCATGGCACGACGAACGAAGTCGCCGACGCTGCGACCAGTTTCGTCTGGACGCAGAAGAACGGGACGAGCCCGGTGTACATCATTGTCGATTTCGACTACGTAGTCTATTCCCTCGACTACGACGCGAACGGCGGCACGGGTTCGCTTCAAGGCGAAAGCCAATCCTACACCAACGCCTTCAATCTCGCCACCGCTTCCGGTGTTCTCTCCAGGACGGGTTATTCGTTTGCAGGCTGGACCAACGCCTATGTCACGGCTGCGCTTGCCGACGGTGCGCTTGTCTCTGGCGAGACGTTCGGCGTAGACTGCACGAACGATGCTGTCACGCTCCATGCCGTCTGGGAGCCGGAGACTTACACCGTCACGTTCGATCCCGGCGAGGGAACTCTCGAGGGCGGCGCGATGCTGGACGTCGTATACGACGCCGCGTATCCCGCGCTGCCCGTTCCGGCGCGCCAGGGGTATCGCTTTGCAAACTGGTATTATACAAGCGGCGAGGAGGAAATTGCGTTGGCCGAAGGCGACAAGGTCGCAATCGCGCAGGATGCGACGTTCCATGCAAAGTGGGTCGAACAGGTCACGGCTTCGTTCAAAGACGACAAGACGTCTGCGATTTTCGCCACCGTCTCCGTCGACAAAGGCGTGAAGGTCGCTGAAGCGCCAACGGCGCCTTCGCATACAGGCTATCGCTTCGACAAATGGTCCCCGGCGATAGAAGCGATTGCCGTCGATACGACCTACACCGCGATTTACGCAGCCAACACGTATACGGTCGTATTCAACGCGGCCGACGGGTCCGGCAATTCCACATCGCAGGCGTTTACATACGACGCAGGTGAAACAGCGCTGAACAGCGTTCCGTTTGCGCGCGAGGGGTATGTGTTTGCGGGCTGGCTTGACGAGGCCACGGGCAGCGTCTACAGCGACGGGCAGAAGGTGAGCAATCTCGCGAGCGAGGGAACGTTCAATCTTTACGCAATTTGGGAGCCGATTGAATATTCCATAACGTTTGCCGCGAACGGCGGCGCAGGGGAAATGGACGACTTGACCGGCATCGAGTATGACGCCGTCACCCGGCTTCCCTCGTGCTCCTTCTCTCTCGACAATTACGATTTCGCATACTGGACGACGCCTGAAGGGCTCATATACGACGATGAATCCGACGTCCTGAATCTCACGAACGAAGAAGCGACAATCGTATTTACGGCAAACTGGACTGCGCAGGTTTCCGATCTTTCCAAGGCGATGCATTGCGCCGTGCTGAGTTGGGTGAACGATGGCGTCGACGAGACGTCGCTTTGGGTCCCTGCATACGGCGAGGGGCTTGGGTACAAGGGAAGCGGCTCCGAGTCGCAGGTCGCGAATTCGAATTCGAGTTGGGCGTTTATGTCGGTCAAGTCGTTCCCGACGACTGGCAAAGTGACATTCTGGTGGAAGAGCGCGGCCACTGGCGGCGGCGGCGCGCCGGCGCTCAAGGTGGAATGCAACGGCGAGGCCGCCATTGAAGTCGAGGCTGTGGAAACGGACGGAGATTGGAACAAGGGCGAGGTCTGCATTTCCGACGCGACGAAAGAGATGGTGTTCGAGACCAACGAGGCGGGCGTCATCAGCATCGATCAAGTTTTGTGGACGCCGGACGATACTCCCGTGACACCTACTTCGAAATATAATGTCACCTTCGATGCCAACGGAGGTGAAGGAGGCTGGAGCAAGGCGTGCACCGTCGGGGCCGTCGTCACGCCGCCCGTCGTCGAGCGCGAGGGGTACGAGTTTGGCGGTTGGACGCCGGAAGTGGCGGCGACGGTGCCTGCATCCAATGTCGTATACACGGCCGTATGGGGCGTCAACAGCTACCTCGTCACATTCGATGCGGGTGAGGATGGCGAGGGTGGCACGAGCGAAGAACTTGAATACGGCTCTCAAATCGTCGCTCCGACCGTCACGCGCACCGGATACGATTTCGCGGGCTGGTCGCCGGAAGTCGCCTCCACGGTCCCGGCTTCAAACCTCGTCTATACGGCCGAGTGGAACATCGCCAGCTACTCGGTGACGTTCGTCCTTGGCAACGGCAAAGACGATGTGACGGGCGAACAGGAATACGCAAGCGCGATTGTCGCGCCGGAGCCTGAGCGCGAGGGCTGGACTTTCGCAGGCTGGACGCCCGAGGTCGCGGCGACCGTCCCGGCGTCGAATGTCGTCTACACCGCCACATGGAGCGTCAATTCCTACCTCGTCACATTCGATGCCGGCGAAGGGACGGGCGGCTGGAGCAAGGAGCTTGAATATGCAAGTTCGCTTGCGGCTCCGGCCGTCAAGCGCCCGGGCTACGTTTTTGTAGGCTGGTATCCCGAAGTTCCTTTGACAGTTCCCGCCGGCGACATTACGTTCACGGCGCAGTGGGAGGCGCTCTCTGGCATCACGTTCACGGCGGAGACTGTCGCTGCATATGAGGGAGAGAGTCTCGTGGTGGAGGTGATGGGCGGCGGCGAAAAAGCGTCCGGTGTCAAACTTTACGCGATCTACAACACCGCGACCGCGGCAGACCTCGATCTCAAGAACGTCCTTCTCGACGGCGAGAGCGTCAAGAATTTCAAGTTCCCGTTCCAGCTTTCCTGGGCGGCCGGCGAGAGCGGAGTGCATACGCTCGAAATTCCACTGAAAGCAGATACGGCTGTAGAAGCGCCGGAATTCTTCACACTTCAGCTTGCCGACGCGACGGGGATGGAATGCGGCGAGTTCGCAATCCTCACGGCGACAGTCGCCGACGCTTCATACGACGCGCTTGCGGCGAAAATGGACGACGGCACGGCGACACGCGCCGAGACCAACACGTGGACCCGTCTCCAGCCAAAGGGCGCATACATTCGCGGTCTTGCAATCCCTGCTGACGGCGGCAAGGTGAGCGGCGGCGGTGTCTGCGCAGATGGCAAGAAGGTGACTCTCAAGGCTGCCGCTTCCAGGCATTTCGTATTTTCCCGTTGGGTGGACGAGGCTGGTGCAGAAGTTGCGACAACGCCCTCGCTTGTGATCGACCGCACAGCGAAACCAGCCGCGAGCACAAAGACGTCCACGACAATCTCAGACGTCTCGGAGAATGCCACATTCTATGCCGAGTTCACAGGCGATCCTCGCGTCATCATCGCCGCCGTCGACTCGGCCGTGGGCTCGACATCCGGCGCAGGACGCTACGTCCCTGGCAAGACAGCCACAGTCCGCGCCACGGCGAAGACAAATTACGTATTCTCAGAGTGGCTCGACGCCGATGGCAACCGGCTCACGCAGCAAGCCGCGTATTCTTTTGCCATGCCGGAGGAAGAAGTGGAATTGACGCCTGTATTCGTGCTTAAGAGCGAAGACGCCGCGTACGGCGTTGTGCTCGAAGTGGCCGGGGCGGAAATGGACGCCGGTGCGACGCCTGCATGGACGAACATGTGCGGTTTTGCGGTAGACTGGCCGATTGCGACCGACACGCTGAGTGCCGCGACAGTCGCCGTTTCCGGGCTGCCCGCGGGGCTGAAACTCGTCCAGGACAAGGCAACTAAGACGTATTCCATCGTCGGCGCCCCGACTGCGGCGTCGAAGAGCGGCAAACTTTCCAATGTCAAGATTACCGTTACCACAGCGGCAAGGACGAAAGTCGTCTACAACTTGACGGTATTCGTGGAGCCGCTTCCTTCCTGGGCTGTTGGCACGTTCAACGGCGCGATGTTCGCCGGCGAGGACGAGACTAGCGTGACGGGCCTTGTATCGTCGCTGACTGTTTCAGCCGCCGGTAGGATTTCGCTCAAGCTCCCGTCGGGAACGTTCGCCGCGACGTCGTTCGAGACAATCGCGGCAACGACATTCCCGGCGCTTGCGGGCCGCAATATCGAGGAAAGCCCGTACGGGCTCTGGAACGAGGGCGAGACGGCGTATGCGTTTGGCGCGAGAGTGGCCGGCAAGGTCAACAGGGTCGCTGTCACGAACTATATCCAGATCGCCGAAACGCGCATCGCAGCATCGACCGATGAAGGATACGCGACGCGCGGCGAGGCAAGCGGAGAAGGATGGCGGGCATGGCAGAACTTGTGGAAGGCCGAGCCTTACAAGACTGCGATCAAGACGCTCGGCAAGGCAAAGGCGCTTGAAGTCGAAGACGGCGTGACGTTGAAATTCGCGACGTCCGGCGCAGTCACGGCGTCGGGCAGGTTCGCCGTCGCGAACCCGCGGACCGGCAAGGCGGGCGTGTATTCCGCCAGTTGTTCGACGGTGCTCGTCCCGTGCGAAGACGACGCATCTCTCTACCGGGTCTGCGTCGCGTTTCCAGCCAAGGCCGCAAGCGGTTTCGAAGGCTATGGCGCATGCTACCTTCTTCGCTGGTCGGGCGGCGTCTTCATCCTTGAAGACTGATATTGGGGAAAATTTTCCAATTTTCGATTTTTTGATTTTCGATTTATTTCAAGCCTTCCTTTTTAACACAGAGTCACAGAGATGCACAGAGGCCCCGGGCGCAAATCGAAAAATCGAAAAATTATCTGTGTGCCTCTGTGCCTCTGTGTTAAAAAGGGATGCTGAGAGCGCAAATCGTAAATCGTAAATCGAAAATCGAAAATCCTTTGTATGAACGATATAATAATCAAGAACGCCCGCGTCCACAACCTGCGCGGGGTGGACGTCACGATCCCCCGCAATTCGCTGACAGTAATAACAGGGCTCTCCGGCTCGGGCAAATCCTCGCTCGCTTTCGATACGCTGTATGCAGAAGGGCAGAGGAGATACGTGGAGTCGCTCTCCGCCTATGCGCGGCAGTTTCTCGACAGGATGCAGAAGCCCGACGTCGAAAAGATAGAAGGGCTCTCGCCCGCGATTTCGATCGAACAGCACACAACCGGCGGCAATCCGCGTTCGATCGTGGCGACGGTGACGGAGATCCACGACTACTTGCGTCTCCTCTACGGTTCGGTCGCGACGGCGCACTGTCCCCATTGCGGCAAGCCTGTCGCCCGCCAGTCCGCCGAACAAATCGTCAACGCGATCCGCAAATTCCCCGACGGGGAGAAAATTGTCGTTTCAGCCCCGGTCGTCCAAGGCAAGAAGGGACGGCACGAGGAGGTCTTCGCCGCGCTCAAGCGCAACGGCTTCACGCGCGTTTCGGTGGACGGCGCGACATATCGCATCGAAGAAGTCCCCGCGCTCGACAAGAAGAAGAACCATTCCATCGAGGTCGTCGTCGACAGGCTCGTCATGCCATGCGACAAGACGCGGCTTACGGATTCGGTGGAGCTCGCTCTCAAGACCGGCTGCGGCATCCTTTACGTGGACCGCATCCGCGCCGAGGCGGCGCCGCGGGTGGTGTTTTCAGAGTTGAACGCCTGCGTCGACTGCGGGATATCGTTCGACGAGCTCAAGCCGCGCTCGTTTTCGTTCAACTCGCCGTTCGGCGCGTGCCCGACTTGCGCCGGCCTCGGGCAGTTGTACTACTTCGACGAAGAACTCGTCGTCCCGGACAAGACGCTGCCGCTTGAAGAGGCGATCCACCCCTGGCGGCGCCTTGGCGGGCAGATGGCGATTTTGTACCACAAGGAACTTCTCGCCCGGATTGCTTCGCAATACAAAGTCTCGCTTTCGACACCGTATGAAAAGCTTCCCAAGGCGTTCCGGCATGGCTTGATGCACGGGTTCAAGGACAACCTGGTTCTGGAGTGGCGGCGGGTCGACAGGCCCTTCGAGGGAGTTCTCGCGGCGCTTCAGCGCAAGCTGGACGAGGCCGAAGACGATGAAGTCCGCCAGAAATACGAGGCCTACCAGAATTTCCGCACGTGTCCAGACTGTCAAGGCGCGCGTCTGCGTCCGGAGGCCCGCTCGGCCAAGGTGGGCGGCAAGACTATTGTCGAAGTGATGGCGATGAGCGTCAAGGATTCTCTCGAATTCTTCAAGTCGCTCTCCGGCGAGCGTTTTGCGCCGGTCAAGGATGTGCTGCGCGAAATCGTGCGCCGCATCCAATTCTTGCTGGACGTCGGCCTCGACTACCTCGCGCTTGACCGCGCCTCTGCCACGCTTTCCGGCGGCGAGATGCAGCGAATACGTCTTGCCACGCAGATCGGGTCTGGCTTGACAGGCGTCCTCTACGTCCTCGACGAGCCGACGATCGGCCTTCACCCCCGCGACAACGATCGCCTCATCGGCACGCTCAAGGAACTGCGCGACAGAGGCAACACGGTAGTCGTTGTCGAACACGACGAGGAGATGATGCGCAATGCCGACTACATAGTCGACCTCGGACCCGGCGCGGGGCGCGAAGGCGGCGAGGTGATGTATCAAGGTGGCTTCCAGGGGCTCCTCAAGGCGAAATCGCTCACCGCCGACTACCTCGCCGGGCGCAAGAATTTCGACGAACTCCAGGCGCACCGCGTCGAGATAGTCCCGTCCAAGGCGAAGTTCCTCGCGATCCACGGCGCGTCGGAGCACAATCTCAAGAACATCACGGTCCGCATACCGGTCGGCTCTTTCACGGTAGTGACGGGCGTGAGCGGCTCGGGCAAGTCTACGCTGGTAGACGAGACGCTCAAGCGCGCGTTGATGCGCGATTTCTACCGCTCCAAACTCCAGCCGGGCAAGTACAAGAAGATAACAGGCGAGGAGAATTTCGACAAGATAATCGAAATCGACCAATCGCCGATCGGGCGCACGCCACGCTCCAATCCCGCGACGTACGTCGGCTTCTTCTCGGAAATCCGCGATCTTTTCGCCAAGACCGAAGCGGCGAAGGCGCGCGGTTTCAAGCCCGGCCGCTTTTCGTTCAACGTCAAAGGCGGACGCTGCGAGACGTGCATGGGCGATGGCGTGAGAAAACTCGAGATGAGCTTTTTGCCGGATGTATACGTCGTTTGCGAAGAATGCGGCGGCAAGCGTTTCAACTCGGAGACGCTGGAAGTCACATACGGCGGCAAGACGATTTCGGATGTTCTTGAAATGACCGTGTCCGAGGCGTGTGTGTTTTTCGCGAAAGTCCCTTCGCTCGCGCGGCGCCTTAAGACGCTTGAGGAAGTCGGGCTCGGCTACATCGCGCTCGGCCAGTCCTCTACGACCCTCTCAGGCGGCGAAGCGCAGCGCATCAAACTCGCCACCGAACTCTCGCGCCGTTCCACGGGCCGGACGCTGTATCTCCTGGACGAGCCGACGACGGGTCTCCATTTCGACGACATAGCGAAGCTGATGGCTCTGCTGCTCAGGCTGCGCGACCAGGGCAACACGATTGTCGTCATCGAGCACAATACCGACGTGATGAAGTGCGCGGACTGGATAATCGACCTCGGGCCCGGCGGCGGCGACGCCGGCGGCAACCTCGTCTGCGAGGGGCCCGTCTCCGCCATTCGCGCCTGCAAGAACTCCGTCACAGGCAAATTCCTCTAGATTTTCCACTCGACGATTTTTATCCATATGGACGACCACGAATGGTATGAACTTGTAAAGGCCGGCGAAGACGACGGCTGGCGCCTCGTCTGGGAGCGCGTCGTCGAGCCTGAGTCGAAATCCATGCGCAGCGCGGAAATGATGGCGAGGTACTCCATCACCGCCGGAGATCTCATGGGCATGCTCTACGAGGATATGATGGCGCGTGGAAGGATCAAGCTGTATCGCGACGACGGCGGCAGTTTCGAAGGCTGGCTCAGGCGCTACGTGCGCGGATACGTGCTGAGCGCAGACCCGAACGCGCACGGCGAAATTTCCATAGACGCGACGCCGGATTCGGACGAGGGGGGCAAGGATTGGGATTTGCCGTCGCGCGACGACAACGTCGAGCGCAAGGAGGCGTGGAACGTCACGCATCTTTGCTTCCGCGATCTGTGGAACGAAGACCCGGAGCGGGCGTACATCCATCTCTTGAAAACGCGGTTCATGCTGTCGAGCGAAGAGGTGCGCGATTTTCTCGATGTGTCTTCGACGGCGAACGTCGACAAGATATTTTCGCGAGGCGTGAAATTCATGCGCGAGGCGTGGTCTCGGCATGATAGAAACGGACTTTTGGACAAATGAAAGCATGGTTGCAGCGCGTCAATCGCGCATCGGTGGCGATTGGCGGCGAGCGCGTCGCGGAAATCGGCAAGGGATATCTAGTCCTCCTTGGCGTGACGCATGACGATACTCCGCAGAAAGCGGAGAAAATGGCCGAGCGCATAGCCGTGATACGGCTCTTCGAAGATGAAGATGGCCGTATGAACAGAAGTCTGGAGGACGTCGGCGGAGACGCGATCGTGGTGTCGCAGTTCACTCTCTACGCCGATACGTCGCACGGCCGCCGCCCCGGATTCTCCGCCGCCGCGCCTGGCGCCGTGGCAGAGCCGCTCTACGAGCGCGTCGTCGCGGCGCTCAGAGCGCGTCTTGGCGCCTCCCGCGTGGGCACGGGCCGGTTCGGCGCGGATATGCAGGTGGAGCTCGTCAACGACGGGCCCGTCAGCGTGGAACTGGTATGCTGAAGGCTCTGGCGGCAGACCGCCGCGCTTGTGCATTTCCACTGGATTTGATATAATCTTGCGCGTCTGATACAATGGAATTCCTCGAATGGCTTCATCGATCGCCATAGTCGGCATGAGTTGCCGTTTTGCCGGATGCAGCGGCCCGTCATCGCTCTGGAACGCGGTGATGGAGGGGCGTTCGATGTTGAGCGTGCCCGGCCCCGACACGGAACTCTCCTACGGGACCAAGCGGCTCTTCGACCGGCCGTATCCGACGCGCGTCGGGCAGCTCGGGGATTTGTTCTCTTGCGTCCAGGCGATGCAGAATTTCCCTCGGCAGATAAACGCCGGCGAAAACCAGGACTTGTATTTTGCGACGCAACTCGCGTTCGACGCGTTGAGCGACGCCGGCATGAAGCCGCGTTCGAGGGAAATGGTGCGCGGGACGGTGCGTCTTGCATATGCGCCGCCGTTCAACGCCTCGACCGTGAACTGGCTGCAGCACACGACGTTCCTCGACCAGACGATGGAGATACTGCGCCGGTTCCTCCCCAATGCGCCTGCGAACGCGCTTGATGAAGTGAAAAGCAGTCTTGCGCAGTCGCTGCCCGTCCCCAACGCCTCTTCGTTCCTGCTTGGCTCCGGGTTCCGCTTTGTATCGTGGATTGCGCGAGAATGCGCGTTTTCGGGCGCGGCGACGATTATCGACGCGGGCAACCTCTCCGGGGCGGCGGCGGTCATGGAAGCGATGCGCGACTTGCGCTCGGGCGATGCGGATGTGGCGCTCGCCGGAGCGGTGATGTCGCCTTTGAGCCGGGCGTATCTCGACGGGCTTTCCGGGATCGTCCGGTTTTCCGCCAAGAGCGCGCTCGAGCCTTTTTCGCGCGACTCGGACGGCACCATCCCCGGCGAAGGCGGGGCGTTCTTCGTCCTCAAGCGGCGCGAAGACGCTTTGCGCGACCATGACAGGATATACGCGCTCATACGTTCGGTGGCGATAGGGCACAATCCGGGCAACGATGCGTCGGTCATTTTCGAGCGGGCGTTGACGCGGCTTGGAATGAACGTGCGCACGGTGGGGCTCGTCGAGGCGGACGGCTCCGGGATTCCCGGCCCCGAAGCGCGCGAGATCGCTGCCGTCCAGAAACTCTGGGGCGAGCACAAACCGGGCGGGCCGCTCGTGGGCATAGGTTCGGTGAAAGGCAACATCGGCCACACGATGAAAGCGGCGATGGCGGCCGGGCTTGTAAAGGCTTCGCTTGCGCTCCACCACCGCGTCCTGCCGCCCCAGATCGCGCCGGAGCATCCTCTGGAGGCGCTTGCCAACCTTGGTTCGAGCGCATATCTCATAACGGAGCCGAGGCCGTGGATCAAGGGCGAGGCGGCGGTCCCGAGACGCGCGGTCGTGACGGGCGACAACTTCGACCCGGCCGAGACCATCGGCAATGCATTCACAGGCGGACGCTCGGCCGCAATCGTTCTCGAAGAGGAGCCGGAATGACCGAGCTGTTCATATTGCGGGCAGAAGGAGCGGAAGCTCTTGCAGACGAGGCGAAACGCTACACGGCCTTCATCGACCGCGTCAGCGATGTCGCGCTCGTCGATCTCGCATACACGGCCTCGCTCTCGAAGGGAGATTCCACGCTCGCTATAATCGCTTCGAGCGTGCAGGATTTGCGCGCGCGCCTTTCATCGGCGGCCTCGCGCATCGAAAGCGGGGCGGCGAGGCTGCGCGACAAAAGCGGGACGTATTGGCGGCGGGAGAGAATGCTCGCGGGGGGGGACGGCGAGTCGCCGAAGCTCGCGTTCGTCTTCCCCGGCGTAATGTCGTTCTATCCAGACATGCTGCGAGACATCGCGGTCCTCTATCCGGAATGCCGGGCGGCGTTCGACGAACTCGAAGAGGCGATGAAGGACAATCCCGGCTTTTCGCCGTCGGACTTCATATTCCCGCCCGCGCCGTATTATCGCCACGATGCGGATATATTCAGTTCTGGCGCATATGCCCAGGCTCTTGTTTCGGTTTTCTCCGCGAGCGCGGCTCTCTCGCGGCTGCTGTCGCGTCTTGGCGTGAAGCCGGACGGCGTAGTCGGCTTTGCGGGAGGCGACCTCGCGGCCGTGGTGCGTTCCGGCGCGGCCGGCGAGCAGACGCGAGCGGAACGGGTGCACGTCTTGAGCGAGGTCTACAAAGTCGTCAACAAGGCGGTCGACCATGGTGGATTGCCTAAGATCGCGATGCTCTCGCTCATCTTGCACCACGAAGGCGAGGCGGATGCGGTAGTTTCGAAATTCCCGCGCGGCAAGGTGTTCCTCGCGACGGAATTCTCGCCTTGCCGTCTCGTGTATGCCGTCGAACAGGAGTTCGCCGAAGAGGCGCTTGCCGCATTCGCCGCGGGCGGCATACGGACCATGCGCCTTGCGATAGACAGGCCCTTCAACACGCCGAAGTTCTCCCCCATCGTCCCGGCGCTGCGCAAATTCACGTCCGAACTCATCGATTTCGAGCCGCGCATACCGGTTTTTTCGTGCGGCACCGCGCAGGAACTCTCCAGGAAGGTCCGCCACGCGCGCAACGAAACAGCGGAGCGCTGGGCGAAGAAGGTCCGCTTTACCGAGACGATACGTAATATGTACGAGGCGGGGTACCGCGTATTCCTGGAGGTGGGGCCGCGCGGACTGATGACGAGCGCGATAGGCGATATCCTGGGAGAAAAGGATTACGCGGCGATCGCGATGAACTCGATACACCGGCGGGGGAATCTGCAGCTCCAGCACGCGCTGGCGCAGCTGGCGTCTCTGGGCGCGGCGGTAGACGCCGCGGCGCTGTTCGACGGACGCAACGCGAGGAAGATGGATCTCGACTCGCCGGTGCCGCTCGAAATCCGCAAAGACGCGGAGATGAGGCTTTCTCGCGCGTTCCCCAAAATGACGCTTCTCGGGGCGAAGAAGGCGCTGAGCGGCGCCGAATACCTTGCCGAGCCCAAAAGCCGGGCCGAGAAGATCGGCATGCGCAAAGCGGCGCTCCGCAAAGAAGCGAGCACTTTGCGGCGCTTCGACTCCGGCGCGATGCTGCCGCTCGTCGCGGATGCGGAGGAAGTGGAGTCGACGCCCGGCGTTCTTTGCGAACTTGTCAAGACGTTCAGCTGGACGGAGGAGCTTTTCATCTCGGATTTCGCGATTGGCTCCAGCCAGCTTTCGTACTCGGACCCCAACTTGCGCGGGCTGCTCATGCTGCCGCTTGCGTTTGGCATCGAGGTGGCGGCGGAGGCGGCGATGAGGGTGATGCCGGGGCGCAATATTTTCGCGATCGAAGATTTCACATCCCGGCGAAGAGTGGTGTTCAAGGATGGAAAGCTCAAACTCTTCATCCGTGCCGAACGCGCACCGTCGCCGGTGAAGGGCGTTGCGGCGGTGCGGGTGAAAATCCGCGATGATTCGCCGGATTCGGCGTGGACGTGGCCCGTGATGGAAGGTGTAGTCGCGCTCTCGTCCCAAGTCCCGCCCAGCGTCCCGTTCGTCCCGTCGCCGCTCGCCAAACCGCGTCCGGTGCACTGGAGCGGACGCGAAATATACCCGGCGATGCTCTGCTGCGGTCCGAGATTGAGGGCGATTACTTCTGCGCAGTCGTGGGGGGAAGAGGGCATAGACTACGAAGTCTCGGTCCCCGGACGCCGCGGCACCATCGCATCCGTCGCGTATCCCGTGTGGGCGATCGACCCGCTCCTCCTTCACGCGATCGCAAGCGCATTCCAGCTGTGGCGTTCGCAGGAGCGCTTCCCCGGCGCGTTCTCGATACCGTTCCATCTCCAGCGCCTCGAAGTGCTTGGCGAAATGCCGAACGAAGGGACGCGCCTCAAGTGCTACATGCGTCTTACGGGCGTGACGCCGCAGAGCCAGCTTTGCGACATCACGGTCACGGCGGGCGACGGAAACGTGATTTTCTCGATTGCAGGCTGGGAGGAGCAGACGGAGCGCGTGCCGAAGGAATATTGCCAGCTGCTGCTGCAGCCGGCGAACGCGTTCGTGACGGAAGTCCTGTCGCGCGAGGCGGCGGGCGGCCCGGCCACAGACGTGGCGACGGCGTTTGCGACGGACATAAACTATCCCCTCTTCGAGCGCAACGAGGCGCTTTGGCTCAAGATCATGAGCCGCCTCGTCCTGAACGATTCAGAGCGCAGGACGATAGATTCGATGACGGGCTCCGTCGCCCGGCGTACGGAATGGCTGGTCGGGAGGATCGCCGCCAAGGAGGCCGTCCGCCGCTTCCTGAAAGACAATTACCAGGCGCGGTGGAGCGATGCCGACGTCCAGATCTGCCCCAACCCGGACGGCAAGCCGATCGCGATCGGCGAATGGAAGAGATTCCTCTCGACGAAACTCGATATCGCCATCGCCCACACGGCGCAATTCGTCGTAGCCGTCGCGGCGGCGAATGCGCGGGTCGGCGTGGACGTCGAATCTGTCAACCGCGACTTGTCGGAGGAGTTCGCCAACGGCGTGTTCACGGCGGAAGAACAGGAACTCGCCGCGCTCAGTTCCTCGTCGGCGCAGGCGATGATACGTTTCTGGTGCGCGAAGGAGGCCGTCTCCAAGGCTCTCGGCACGGGCATTCGCTTCCCGCCGAAGGAATTGCTCATCACCGGCTACAGGAGCGAGACGGGCGAGATGACGGCGCGTCTTACAGGCGGCTGGGTGGAGACGTTCAAGAATTTCAAGGGTCGCGACATCGCGATTTCATCCCGCGTGATGAGAGAGCACGCCCTCGCGTTCTGCTACATTCCGTCGACGATGTTCGGCGAATGAAGACAAGAATGTTTTTTCCGGTTCTTCGATTGTGCACAGGCATTCCTTTTTTATCGCAGAGACGCAAAGGCCCCAGAGAGTGAAAAAGTTGAAAAGTCTGGAAATACTCTGCGGGCTCTGCGTCTCCGAGATGGGAAACGAATGCAGGATTCCAATCTAAAAATTCTTTCGACAGTGCCTATGAACGAGTTTCCAGAATACGCCTGCGATTACGCGAGAAAGCTCGCCGGAAGATCGGCGCGTTTCGCGTTGCAGGTTTTCGCCCGCGGCGAAGAGAACGGACGAGAGGGCGGCGAATACGGTCCGGACCCGTTTGGCGAGACTCTTGAGCGCCCGGACCTCCCGTACGCTCTCAAGCAACGCTTCCCGGACCGAGTTCTCGTGATGACATCGGGCCGCTGTTTCATGAACTGCCGGCATTGCACGCGGCGCGGCATACTTGATAGTGCGCAAGTCGTGGAGACAGATGCGCAGCTTGCCGCTTGCGTGGAGTTCGTGAATACCCATCCCCTTGTGCGCGACGTGCTTCTTTCGGGAGGCGACATTCTGACGCTTCCCGACGAGCGCGTAATGTGGTTCGTCGATGCGTTCGCGGCGCTGGACCAGATCGACATCGTCCGCGTCTGCACCCGCGCACCATGCGTCAATCCGTCGAGAATCACATATGAGCTTGCAAAGCGGCTTGGCGCGTCGAAAAAGGTCTGGGTGAATACGCAATTCAACTGTGCAGACGAATTGACGGCGGAGGCGAAGGAGGCCGTAGGCAAGCTCGTCGAAGCAGGAATACCGGTTGGCTGCCAGACGGTGCTTTTGAAAGGCGTCAACGACACGGCAGAGGATATGCTGAGGCTTTTCAAGGCGCTTTCAGCCGCGCGCATCAGGCCGTATTACGTATTCATGTGCGATCCTGTGGCCGGGATCGAGCGTTTCAGGGTGGATCTCGAAACGGCAAAGGCGATCGAGCGGCAGTGCGCCGAATCGATAGGAGGTCTTTCGATGCCGCGGTTTGTCGCAGACATTCCGGGCTCGAAACGCAAAGTGCCGATTTCCGAGTTGCGGCAAATGGAGGTTTGACGCCATGATTCTTCTCGCAGCAGCATCATTGTTCTTCTCGCATCCGGCGCCGCTGGACATGCCTCGAGCCGAGGCGTACTTGATTACGGGCGAGGACAAGACGATACGTCTCGAAGACCGCTTCCGTCCCGACGACTTGTGGCTTTCGCGCCAGACGCTGGGGCAGTGGCGCGACGACGACGGGCGCTACTTCGTCGTTTCGCGCCTCGATATCGTCCCGCCCAAGACGACGGCGACGGTCACGCGCGAGGAATACGCGAAAAGCGAAGCCGCGATCGATCCCAAGAAAGAGTTCGATCTTGTCCGCGAATCGATCGAATTGCTCTCGCCGATCGAGATTGCCGGAGAACCTCGCTCTCCCGCGCAGAAAATCAGAGGGCTGGAGGAGGTTCTTTTTTTCGAGGGGACCAATACGTCCGCCGTCGTCTGCGCATTCAGGAAAGATAAAAGCGAGCCGCGCGAGATCGATGTGGACAAGACGACAGCGACCGCCGAGAAGAAGAAACTCCGCCAGCAGCCGTGGTATTTGATTACGTGGGAGCTTGCCTCCGGCGACGACGTTGAATGGGCTAGGGAATTGCTGACGAAAGACGTGCTTGAAAAGAGCGATGCGTTTTTCGCGAAACTAGGCGGGGACAAAGCGGAAAAACGCAACCTTTCCGAGCGAGAACTGCTCCGTGCCGACGCCCGCCACAGCGTGGAGAACTATGAAGGCTGGCGCGTCACCGACGCGGAAGAATTCACCGTCCTCGACAACTTGCCGGCTGAAGTGCGCTTCATAACAGCGCTCACGAACGATCTAGCCGTCATGCGCAAGAGGTATCGAGAGGTGATGCCAAGCCCCGTCGACGGCTCGAACGTCCTTTGCGTCGCGAGGATTTTCTCGAATCGCGACGACTATCTCGTGGCGGCCGGAGAGAACATGGCGTGGAGCGCGGCGTACTGGTCGCAGCAGCGCCGCGAACTCGTGGCGTATCTCCCGCAAGGCGGCGCAGAGGAATTGCTCAGGACGATCCGCCACGAGGCGTTTCACCAGTATTTCTCCTACGCAGCATGCATGATACCCACGTCCCCTTGGCTCAACGAAGGATATGCGCAGTATTTCGAGGATGAAAAGAGCGACGATTGGCAGCTGGACGTCTCCGCCTACGACTTCGACACTCTTGCCGCCGCCCTGCCAGGCATAATGGGGATGGACTATGCGCAGTTCTACGACGGAACGGACCGCGAGCGCAGTTTGAAATACCGCCTTGCGTGGTCGATGGCGTACTTCCTCGAAAACGGCGCCCCGCAAATCCGTTTCCAGCCGTTCAAGGACTTGAAGAAAGATTATGTGGCCGCGCTTTTGAAAAACCACGACATGCGCCTTGCCACGATTGCCGCATTCGGCTCGAAAGACAAACTGGATCTGTTCGTGGCGGAATGGAAGAAGTTTTGGACGAGATGACTTCTTCGATTTGCGATTTGCGATTTTCGATTTTTCCTCCCGCAGAGACCGCAGAGTTCTTGAGAGGCTTAAAAAAGTTGAAAAGTTGAAAAGCTCTCTGCGAACTCTGCGCCCTCTCAAGGGAGATTAAAAATCGAAAATCGCAAATCGCAAATCGAAAATTCTCACTATGACATGCGGACGATTAGCGCCTAGTCCTACAGGGGCGTTGCATCTGGGCAACGTCAGGACGTTCATGATCGCTTGGCTGAGCGCGAGGTCGAAAGGCGGGCGCGTGGTAATGCGCATGGAAGACCTCGACCACCCGAAAGACAAGCCGGGAGCCGCGAAGGATGCGATCGAAGATTTGAAGTGGCTGGGCTTCGACTGGGACGAAGAATACACGCAATCGCAGCGGCGCGACGTCTACCGGGCCGCGAGGGATGCGCTGCTCGCGCGCCAGACCGGTGTGGCGGCGGAGTTCGGATTCGCCACCGCCAAGGAGCCTTGCATCTATCCATGCACGTGTTCGCGTCGCGATGTGGAGGCGGCGCAATCTGCACCGCACGATGGCGAACAGTTGCACTACCCTGGCACATGCCGGGCGAGATACGCGACGTGGGAAGAGGCTGCGTCTTCGATCGCCCCTCGCGTCCCTTGCTGGCGCTTTGCCGTGCCGGAGGGCGTTTGCATCGAGTTCGACGATGCGTTCGCGGGCAGGTTTTCGATGGATGTCGCCCAAGTCCTTGGCGATTTCCCGCTCGCGCGGGACGTGGATTGCGCGGGATACACGCTCGCGGCGACGGTCGATGATGCGCTCATGGGCGTCACGGAAGTCGTGCGAGGCGATGATCTCCTCGCCGCGACCCCGGCGCAAATTCTACTCCAGCGGGCGCTTGGGTTGGCGACGCCGGCGTACTGCCACGTCCCGCTTGTCGTCGGCCCGGACGGCAGGCGGCTCGCCAAGCGTCATGGAGATACGCGAATCGCGGCATTTCGCGCCGCCGGAGTGCGGCCGGGCGCGATTCTCGGTTTTCTCGCCGCCTCGTGCGGCTGGTGCGACAGCGGCACGGAAGTCAGCCTCGTCGAACTGCTGGACGTGTATACCTTATCTACAATCCCGCACGAGCCGTTTGCAGTGAACCGCGACGCGACGGGCGGCGTTGTATATTAACAGATGAAAAGCGCATTCAGAGCATTTACGCTGGTGGAGCTGGCGATGGTCGTGGCAATTCTCTCGATAATTGCCATGATAGCGGTCTCGCGCGTATCTGCGCTGCCGGAAAAGGCCAAAACCGTTGCGGCCGAGGCGGATATGAACGTCCTGCGCAGAGCCATTGTCGATGCAGAGCAGGGCTACCTCGCGGATTTGAGCGGGATACCCGGTTTTTCAACCGGCTTTCTACGCCTTGGCAACCTTTTCATTTCGACGAACCTCTATGGACGGGCGAGCGACGGCATGACTGGCGAGCGCGTCGACGAACGTTGGCTTGAGGGGCGTGGCGTTGCGAGGCCGGAGGAGTTCACGCGCTGGAACGAAGAGGCTTCTCGCGGCTGGCACGGTCCGTATGCGAAGGTGCGCGAGGGGGCGTTCCCTGAAAAAGGACACCGCCGATTCGAGGGCGACGGCACAAGCCGTGACCGCGGTTTCTATCCAAACCTAGCCGGACTCAATCTGCCTCGCGATTTCCTGAACGGGTATCTCGGTTGTTCCATCTACGGCTTCCCTGGCGAACCGGCGGCGATGGATCCATGGGGGAATCCATACATCCTGCAAATCCCGCCGCCGCAAGCGTGGCAAGGGGTGACGAACGTCGCAGACGAGACGCGCTTTGCATACGCGCGCATAGTTTCAGCGGGCCCGGACGGCATCCTCGAGACGCCTTGTTTCGGGGTCAACCCGACGAACCGATGGGCGACGGCGTGGAACGAGCCGACGCGCCGAGCGGCGCGCCAGGCCGGGCGCGTCGACGGGTCGACGGCCGCCCGCGGCGACGACCTCGTTCTTTTCCTTTTCCGCGCCGACGTCGATGAAGGAATGAGGAATGACGAATGACGGATTTTTCGATTTCTCGATTTTTCGATTGACATTTGGCATTTTACATTTTACATTTAGCATTGCATTTTTATTTCAATGGCATGCAATAGATTTTTATCGCAG
>DFGB01000019.1 GCA_002371135.1 Verrucomicrobia bacterium UBA3761
ACCCTTGGAAACTCTGCGTCTCTCAAGTCTCTGCGATAAAAACCTATTGCATGGTAGTGATGACAATTCATCCGCGTTTGCATTCCCGTTCACGTGCGGGCGGCAGGCTGCAAATTACTATCGGGCAATTTTTTACGCGCCAGTTCATTTCGACAATAGCCGAACGTTCTTCTGGCGACAAGAAGAATCTCTCAAAACGCTCTTCCACGTTCGTGGTCTTTGACTCCTGTCGACTGCCGACTACCTCAGTATGACGGTGTAGCCGTTCTTGGGGATTGCGACGACGGTGGAGGTGCCGTCGCCGTTCGCGACAACCTTCGCGCCCCACTTGCGGGCGCCGAGGTTGTCGACGACCGTGAACGTCGTGCCTGTCGCGGCGGACGTCGGCAGGGTGAGAAGCCGGATCTCGGAAAGACCGATGACGAGCTTTGAGCCGTAGTCGATGACGAGTTCGACATTGGAGGGGAGTGTCGCGGCGGTGGCGACGAGCGTCGAGACGCTCTTGTCGGCGGCGACGCCGATGTGGAGCGAACCGGTGCCGCTCTCATTGGACGCGATTGAGAGCCCAGCGACGGTAAGGCTCTTGCGCACGACGAGAGTGCCGTTCGTCTGGATGCTGAACGTCGCCGAGCCCACATCCGTAAGCGAGCACTCGGCGCCGATCGTGAGAGAACCGTTCTCGATCGTGAACGTACCGGCGCCGGCGGTGAATGCACCGTCGAGGACGAGCGCGACAGGGTTCCAGCTGTCGCCGAACGTGCCGCCCGCAGTTGCCGTGAGGCTGTTCACACCAAGCGTGCCGCAGAGCTTCGAGGCCGCCTTCGAAAGCGTCACGCCGCCCGTCCCGGTGACAGAACCCGTGCCGCGCATGCGGCTGCCGCCGGTCACGACATACACGCCATTCTGGTGTTCGCAGTTGAGCTCGTAGGTGACTGGCTTGCCGGACGCGCCCACCGTATTCGTGCCGGAAACCGTGATGGGATTGCCGTCAAAGCCGTTCATCTTCATCACGCCGGTGCCGTTGCCCGTCGTGCCGCGAACGGTGAAACCATTGGCTGCCGCGAACGAGCCGTATGTGACGTTGTTCGCAAGCGTCACGCCGTCGCCGATGTTGAAGACGGTATCCGCATCGCGGAACCAGATGACGGGATTGTCGACTGTCGCGCCGCTCTGGTCTGCATCCGCACCACCGGCGACGCCGCGAATTTCAGAGTTGGCAGTCACCGTGATTGTATTGGCATAATAGAAGTCGAGCGCACGGCTGCTTTGCTTGCCGCTCACCTGGATCGCACCGCCGTTCAATACGACGGGGCGGCGGAGCGTGTCGCGGACGCACACGTCGAGGAGGCCGCCCTCGTTGATAGTGAGAATCTGGCTCGTGTTGCCATAGCCGGTCGTATCGATAACTTCATCCAGCCGCAGGATGCCGCCGTTTTCGATTGTGATGCGATTGTACCCGAAATACCCTGTGCTGCTGCCGACATTGGCGACAAGAGTACCGTTCGTCACAACGACGAGCGTACCGCTGTCGGTACCGCCGAATCCGGACGCCTTCTGCGTCTTGCCCTCGCCGGGGGAAATGACGAGCGTGGCGCCTGCGGCCGGGCGGAAGTAGTCGGCATACGTATAAGTCGCGTCATCGGAAGTCGTCCCCCACGCTCCGAGCGTAAGCCGCTTGCCGGCCGCGACGGACGGCACGCCGGAGCCTCCGCCGGAGAGGATCGTATCAGCGCCGGACGTGACGGCGGCGGAGCCGGTCGGGAACGTATACTCGATGCGGCCAGTGGATGCGGAGAAGTCGAACGCCGCAGCGTTGATCGCGCCAGAGCCGGACGCGGAGAATGTCATATCCCCCGCGCCGTCGACGGCGAACGTGGAAACCTGGGCCGCGTTCAAGTCTACCGTCGCCGTCGCGGGTTCGGCGTTGTTTGCATGAACGCGGACTTCGGAAAGCGAACCAGTCCAATCCACGTCCTCGCCAAGCGCACTCTTCCACGTCGCCGTGGAGAACGCGAAATCGCCTTCCGCGGTCGTGACGGCCGTGAGGAGATTCTTGTTCACGAAATTTCCACCGACGACCGCCCATGTTTCGGTATCAATGGCTTCGCCGTTGAGCTGGACCGTGCCGCCGCCGACCGTGAGCGCATCGCCGACGGGAATGCGGATGGTCGTGGCCGGGTTGACTGTCGCGACGATATTCAACGTGCCGCCGTCGGAGAGATCGAGCGAGCCTGCAGACGCGCCGGAGTTGAGAGTCAGCGTAGCGCCGGATGCAACCTTCACGGAGCCTGCGATGGTCGTATTGAGAGTATTGTCGGAAGCGAAGACGAGGTCGCCCGCGTCCACGGTCAGAACGCCCGTGTAGCCGGAGATGTCGCCCGAAAGACGCCATGTGCCCGCTCCGCGCTTGAATATCGCCGAAGCCCCATTGCCGTTGCGGATGGGCGCGCGCCAATCGAGCGTCGCATTTTCGCCGACGTATACGCCGAAGCCCGGTGTGCTGTCGGTAGCAGAGCAGACGGCGCCTGACGTGCCGCCGGACGTATTGGCGAGCGTCGCGACGGCTGCCGTCGCTTCCTCCTGATCGGGCACGTAGAACTGCTCCTCGCCTTCCGCCGTGCCGCCGTTGATGCGGAAGCCCGTATCGCTCGACTGGGCGGCGACATTGAGCGTCGCGCCGGGTTCGATGAGGAAGCGCCCCTGGTAGTAGAACGTATGCGAGCCGTCGCCATTAATGTTGATAGTGCCGCCGGCCTTCGCCGCTATGACGCATGTCGACGCCTTGCCGGCGCCCTGATAGCCGCCGAGGTCGTGCGCGGAGATGTCGAGCGTCGTCCCGGCGGCGACTGTCCAGAGGGGATCCGTGTTCGACGAATTCGCGCAGATTTGCGTGTTGCCGTCTTCGTATGTATCGGTGATGACATGCTTGCCGCCGTCGAAGATCGCGTGGGTGGTGAAGTTGTATTGCTCCGCGTAGCTGGAAAGCGGCATGGAAAGGCCACGTTCGCCCGCGCCCTTGACGACGACGGTGCGCGCGCCTGCGCCATCGTGCAGCAGCGCCTTCACATTGGTCCCGACCGTATAGCCCTCCGTGGCGTCGATGACGAGCGTCACTCCATCGGCGATCGAGAGGGTGCCAAGCGTATTGGCATCGATATCGCTCGCCTTGAGCGCGAGCGTGCCGGAACCTTCGATTATCAGGCTGTCAAGCGAGAGAGCGACGTCGATATCGAGCGTCGTATCGCCGGAAACGAGAATCACTGCATCTCCGGACGACGGCGCGGACGAGACATCCCAGTTCGCTGCGGTCGACCATTCAACCTCGCCCGCGGGCGCCGTGAGAAGCGGCACTTGCACAACCTGCACGGCGGCGATGCATCCGCGCACGGATCCCGACTGGCGATGGCCGACGACGGTCGCAGTCGCGCCGGACGTCACGAGAGAGACGAGGTAGTTCACGCCTTCTGCAAGGGGCAACGCATATTGGTCCGCGCCCGCGTGTCCCCAGTTCGCCGTGCCAGGCGTGGCCGCGAAGCCTGTGCCGAATGCCGTCGATGTCGACTGGTATGTAGATGTATAGTCGACGTCGTTGATTGTGATGTAGCCGAATTGCGCATCGCCGGTATCCGTGGAGGCATACGCGACGACGCGATACCTGGCGTAGCCTATTCCTGATATGGCAACGGTAGGTGTGCAAGAATTGTCTAGATTGTTGTTTTCGTCGAGGTAGCCATATTGCAGGCTGTAGCTGGATGAAAGGCTTGAACAGCGCCATCCGGAGTTCGGAACGCCGGAAATGGCCACCGTCTCGCCGCCGGAAAGCGATACATTTTCGGCCGCGACTGAATTGACATTGTCCCAGTGCGAGAGCGGCTGCACGTATTTGCGGGCGCCGGCATAGGCGGAATCCGTCGCCAATTTATTATTGTTATAGGCGATATTCACATTGATCGAGTTTTGCGACATCGGGACGAGACCAAGTCCGCACACGCCATAGCCAGTGCCATCCGCCGATGTGGTCAGAGTGCCATTATTCGCGTTTGAAAGATCCGTTCCTAGTGCATCTGCGCTACTGTACTTGACAAGGGTCGCCTGCGCATTTACGCCGCCGCCGTCGGCATTCGTGAATCGCACAAACACGCAGTTCACATTACTGCCATCGACCATTTGATATTGATACGTCACGGAATCCGCCGCCTTGTCTTCATGGTATGGCAACGCCTCGCCGTACTTGGAATTGACAGAGCCGCCGGCAAGTCTTGCAACGGGGATGTACGTCGAGCCGAGGT
>DFGB01000004.1:0-12961 GCA_002371135.1 Verrucomicrobia bacterium UBA3761
GCGGCGGAAATGATACAATATCGCGCAAATTGAACGTCGCCCATGAATAAATACTTCGATTTTCGCTTTTTCTTCTTCTTTGCGTCTTTGGCGTAGAGAGCGGGCTCGCGTTTTCAAAAAAAGGAATCGACACTAGACCCCCGCTCGATGAAGCGGGGGTTTCGTTTTCAAATTCAAAATGAAAGGACAGGCAAAAATGCAAAGTGCAAAATGCGGATCGCTGCAAAAGGCGAGAGAGGAAATAGACTCCATCGATTCTTCCCTCGTCAAGTTGTTCACGCGTCGCATGGAACTCGCCACCGAGGTGGCCAAGGCGAAACGGGAAAGCGGAGCTGCGGTGTTCGACCCTGCGCGCGAGCGCGCCATCCTCTCCCGCGTCTGCGACGAGGCCGGCGGCGAATACGAAAACAGCGTGCGCCTGCTCTTCTCGACCCTCTTCTCGATCTCGCGCGCCCGCCAGAGGGGAATCATCAATGGCGAAAGTCCGCTCGTCAAGCGCATCCGCGAAGTTTTGGCCTCCACGCCGCCAGATTTCCCGTCCAAGGCCCTCGTCGCGTGCCCCGGCATCGAAGGCAGCTACGCCCAGCAGGCCGTGACGAGAATCTTTTCCCTCCCTACCATCCTCTATTTCAACGGTTTCGACAAGGTGTTCGACGCGGTCGAAAAGGGCCTGTGTCCTTACGGCATCCTGCCGATCGAGAATTCCGCCGCCGGGTCCGTCACCGCGGTATACGACCAGATGGACCGCCATCGCTTCCATATCGTCAAGGCGTTGCGGCTCAAGGTGAACCACGTCCTCCTCGGCGTCAAGGGCGCGAGGCTGGAGGGGATCCGGGAAATCGCGAGCCATCCGCACGCCATCGCGCAGTGCAGGGCGTTTTTGGCGCGCCACCCGCTCGTCAAGGCCATCCCGGAATCGAACACCGCGGTCGCCGCCAAGGAACTCGCCGCCTCCGGGCGCGCCGGCCGCGCCGTGATCGCTTCCCGCGCATGCGCAGAGCTTTACGGCCTAGACATCATCGCGGAAGAAGTCGCCGACGCGGCGTTCAACTACACCCGCTTCATCTGCATTGCGAAGAAACCGGAGATATATCCCGACGCCCGCAAGTTCTCGATAATGCTCTCCCTGCCGCACCGTCCCGGCACGCTCGACGGCATCATCTCCCGCTTCTCCGCCATCGGCGTCAACTTGACGAAGCTCGAGTCGCGCCCGATTCCGGGCATGGATTTCGAATTCCGTTTCACGTTCGATTTCGACGCCAGCGCCCGCGACGAATCCGTCCTCCAGCTCCTTGGAGAACTCTCGTCCGATCCGCAAATCGAACACTTCACCTTCCTCGGCGCATACAACGAAATGTAGCACGCGAGGCGCGCACCCGCCCCGGGCCGCACAACCCCGGAATCCCCGCGAGTCTCGCTTGCCGCCCGGCAAGCGGGGCGTTTTTCTTTATTGCCGATTCCCAGGCGTTTCAACGTTATTTCAACGTTGTTTCAACACTGTTTCAATATTCATTTTGCTACAATATATGCGTCAATGCGAGAAGAAAGGAACCAACCACATGATCGCGAAATGCTATTCCGGGGCGATATACGGCGTCGCCGCGATGCCTGTCGAAATCGAAGTAAACTCCCATCGCACTCAAGAGACGAACAGATTCGCCATCGTAGGTCTGCCAGATACGGCGGTGCGCGAGGCGAAGGACCGCGTGATGACGGCGGTGATGAATTCGAGGTTCCGCCCGAATTCGACTCTGAGCGTGACGGTCAATCTTGCGCCGGCGGACGTGCGCAAGGAGGGGCCGATGTACGACCTGCCGATCGCGCTCAGTTTCCTCAGGACCCTGGGCTTCATAAAGAACGAGGGGCTTTGCGATTTCGGCATGGTCGGCGAACTTGCGCTTTCCGGCGAGGTTCGCAAGACCAAGGCGACGATTCCCATCGTCATGGCGATGAAGGCCCTTGGGAAGAAGAAAATGCTCGTGCCGATCGAAAACGCGAAGGAAGCGAGCATAGTGGACGGCATCGACGTCATTCCGATACATTCTTTGTGCGAGGCGGTTGCGTATTTGAATGGCGAAATCGATATAACGCCGACGAAGACGGATCTCGCGCGGCTCATTTCCGGCGCTTCGACGTACTCGGACGATTTTGCCGACGTGAAAGGCCAGGAGAGCGTGAAAAGGGCGGTCGAGGTGGCGGTCGCAGGCGGCCACAACATCCTGATGATCGGCTCGCCCGGTTCCGGCAAGACGATGATTGCTCGCCGGGTTCCGTCGATTCTGCCGCCCATGAGCGTCGCCGAGGCGCTGGAAGTCTCCAAAATCCACTCCGTGGCCGGGATATCGAAGACGACGAATCCTTTCTTGATCTCGCGGCCGTTTCGCGCCCCGCACCATACCGTGAGTTCCGTCGGGTTGCTCGGCGGCGGACCGCACGCCACGCCTGGCGAAGTCTCTCTCGCGCACAGGGGAGTGCTGTTCCTGGATGAATTCGCGGAGTTCCCCCGCACGGCGCTGGAAGTCCTGCGCCAGCCGCTCGAAGACGGCCACGTGAACATCTCGCGCGCTGCGGCCGCCTACCAGTATCCTTCGCGCTTCATGCTGATTGCGGCGATGAATCCCTGTCCTTGCGGATATTACAACGACCCTACGCACGAGTGCCGTTGCTCCCAGTTGCAGATTCTGCGCTATCAGCAACGCATCTCCGGTCCGCTACTGGACCGTATCGACATTCAAACCGGCGTGAGCGCCGTGCCGCCGCGGGAGTTGGACGGGCTCGGCAGGGGCGAGCCCAGCGCCGCAATCAGAGCCCGCGTCCTGCAAGCGCGCGAAATCCAGCGCCGGCGATATCGCGAAATGCCTGGCCTCTCGACAAACGCCGAGGCGAAATCGCGCGACCTCGTCGACATCTGCCGTCTGAGCACCGCCGGCCGCGATGAAGTCCGCCGCACTATCGACGCGCTAAAGCTCTCCGCACGCGCCTACGACCGCATCCTGCGAGTCGCCCGTACGATCGCCGACCTCGCCGGACGCGAAAGCGTCGAACAGAGCGATATCTTCGAGGCCGCCTCATACCGTCGCCTCGACCATGAAAACGGCTTCTGGCTGTAGGAGTAAGAACTCTTCGATAGATTTCAAGCATTCCTTATTTAACACAGAGACACAGAGGAACACAGAGGATTTTTCGGTTTGCGCTTACACCTTTCTGTGTCTCCGTGCCTCTGTGTTAAAAAGGAATGTTTGGCGCAAATCGAAAATCGAAAAATCTTCAATTTCAACTTTATGAACGTAATTTTTCCTTGCTTGCATGGTGAGAGATGGAAAGAGACGCTCACCGAAAAGCACGTACAGGCGGCGTGGTACGACTCTATGATACGTCCGGCGAAGTTGTATTCGCGCGATGGCGAGGAGGTTCGCGTCATAGATCCCGGAGTGTGGAATCTGGAGGAAGGCCCGGATTTCCACGATGCTTTGCTGGAAATTGGCGAAGACCGGCGACAGGTGCGAGGCGACGTCGAAATACACATCCACCCGTCGGATTGGACGGCGCACGGCCATGGCGACGATGCCAATTACGCCCATGTCGTCGCGCACGTCACGTGGTTTGCGGGCGAAGTGCCGCCGACCCTTCCCGAGGGTGCGATTTCGATTGTCTTGAGCGAGGAGATTGCGCGCAAGAGGCCTTTCGAACCTGAATGGATAGACCTTTCCTGCTATCCTCTTGCCAAAGTGCCGGAGGTGACGCGCCCCTGCCAGGATAAATTCGGCTGCGACAACGCAATCGCGCAGAAGTTGCTCGCCCATGCCGGCCGGAATCGTCTTTTGAGCAAGGCCGAGCGTCTTGGCGCGTTGCTCGATTCCCGCCCCGGCGAACGCATGCAGGTCGTATACGAAGAAGTGATGAACGCGTTCGGCTACAGGCGAAATTCGCGCAATTTCCGCTTCATTGCAAAAGTCGTGCCGTACTCGGCCGTCGCGAACGAGCCTGAAAACGTCGAAAAGGCGTATCTTTCCGTGGCGGAATTTCTCGAGTGGGACAGGCGGTTCACGCGGCCGAACAATTCCCCGGAGAGACGCCTTTCAGGCGCGGCGGAGTTTTTTGCGAACGCCGCTGCCATGGCCATATTCGACACTCGCGATTTCTCGCCGCCGGCGTGCAAAAAAGCGGTGAAGCTGCTGATGGCGTCGGCACGGCTTGGTGCCGGAAGGGCGGGCGCGATATTCTCCAACATCATCGTCCCTCTCGCCCTTGCAGAAGGACGCATCGACTCCGTGCCGGAGTGGCTGCCGCCTGAAGATATTTCGTCGCCCATGCGCCTCATGGCGTTCCGTCTCCTCGGCCGCGACCACAATCCGGCGGCGTACTACGCCAGAAACGGCCTCCAGATGCAAGGGCTCGTCCAGATCCACCGCGAGTTCTGCCTTGAAATCTACCCCATCTGCGAATCTTGCGCGTTGGTGGCCCTCGGCGCCGCGTAAGAGGAATTGTCCGGCGATATTTCCGCGTGCGTTCGTACTCTCTGCATCCGGCGGCCAAGCGGTGGCTTTTCGTCTGCGCCATGTTGGCGGCGGGGGAGTGTTGCGCGTTCAAAATCTTCAGCCTAGGGCCGCTGTGGCCGGTGGTGTTCGTGCTTGCGGTTTTTACGGTGCTGCTGGGGTATGCGTTCGCGGTGCCTTTCTGGCTGGAGGCGGGTGTGTTTCTTCTTGGGCTCGGGCTGGGCATGATCGCCGCGGCGGAGCGTCATGCCATGACGAACGCCTTCTGCCTGCATCCAGTGGGCCGGCCGCCTGTCGTGAAGCTTTTTGTAGAGGAGGATGCGACGGAGAAGACAACCCGGGCCGGCAAGCGCAGCGTATCGTTCAACTCGAGCTGCAAGGGGGTCAAGCTCAAGGTCGTCGGGTATATCGCAGAAGGCGAGACGCCGCCAATGGCAGGCGAGACGTGGATTTTTTCTGGTATGATACAGCCTGTCAAACAGGAAGAAAGCATGCAGCGCAGGACAGTGTTCGCATCGGGGCGGAATTCGAGATTCGAGCGTTGCGGCGGTCCGGAAGCTTTCTCCTTCAAGATAAAGCGATTTGCCAAGCGCATGCGCAAGAATCTTTCGACGAGGCTTGGCGCCGGGATGTGCGGCGAGTATCCGGAAACGGCACTCGCGCGGGCGATGTTTCTGGGGGAGCGGGGCGGCATATCGCAACGGGAGAAGGAGATGTTCATCTCGGCAGGCGTGTTCCATGTGTTCGCGATTTCAGGATTGCACGTGGCGATCGTCGCAAAGGTGCTCATGTTCTTTTCGGCGTTTCTGGGATGTACGCGGCGTTGGGCGGGGCTGGTGGTGATACCGGCGATTTGGGGGTATGTGGCGATGACGGGGTTGCTGCCGAGTGCTATGCGCGCGGCAATAATGGCGAGCGGGTATTTCATCGCGCCCATGATCTGGCGCAGTCCAGACATTCTCAAGGCGTGGGTGCTGACGTTCATCGCGACGCATATCGCCACCCCTGCGCTCATAATGGACATAGGGGCTAATTATTCATTTGCGGTGATGCTTTCGATAGCGCTGTACCTGGATTTGGCTGCGAGATTCGAGGTTTCCGGCTGGAAGGCGGCCTTGGGCATATCATTCATGGCGTGGGCTGCGGGTGTTCCTATTTCCGCCCGCAATTTCGGGCGTTTCACGCCAGGCGGGTTGATAGCCAGTCCTCTCGTCATCCCCCTCGCTTCTGCCGCGGTCGTATGCGAGTCGCTAGGCATCCTCGCGTCATTCATATCGCATCGTCTGGCAGGGATGTTGAATGTAATTACCGCGCGTATCATCAACATTATGACCTCGCTCTCGGGTTTGGTGGCAAGTCTGCCTCTTTCAGATTTCAAAGTTCGCAACTGGTCTCTCGGCGAATGCGCGGCGTGGTATTTCGTCGTCTCCGCTTCGGCTTGGCTCGTTATGCATATAACCAAGCGCAGACGCGAGAATTGGTGGCTGTGAAGGGGAAGGAGAAGCCGGGAAGTGTTGCCAAGTGGAAATAATCAGTGCCAATATTTCCACTTGGCAACACTTCCCGACTTCTAAAACCGCCTTCTCCCCCTTGACCCTTTCGCCGCAAATTGGTATAATCTACAACATGATAACATCGTGTATTTCTTTTTTGGCGTTGATATGCGCATTTGTCGCGTGCCGGTTTGGCATAGGCATCGGGACGGGGTGGAGTGTATTCATTTCGATCGCGGCCTTTTTCACTTCTCAGATTTGCTTTTCGCTTCACTTCCGCAAGCGCATCAACGCCGCGATGGGCGAGATTCAGCGCATAATGGCGGAAGGGCAAAACGCCATTAAATCAAAGATGGCGGCGTGGCAGTTCCGCCCGCCGGGCAGCATGAAGGAAGCCCAGCGCATAATCGAGGCGGATACGAAGAAATTCGTCCAGAAGGCGCTTGAAGCGACCAAAGGCATGGAACGGCTTCGTCACTGGGTGCCGCTTATCGATTCGCAGATCGCCACCGCCCGGCTCCATCTCAATTGGATGATCAAGAATTTCGACGCAGTCGACGCGCTCATGCCCAAGGCCATGTTGCGAGATCCCGTCTCCGCCTCGATGAAGATGGCTCGCCTCCAGATGAAGTCCGCCCCGCTGGACGAAATAGAGAAGGTCTACAAGAAGGCAGTCGCCCGTTGCCGCTACAACGACAACGTCATCCCTGCAGCCTGCTGGAGCTGGATACTCGTCGAGCGCGGCGAGACAGATCGCGCCTTCATCGCCCTTGGCGAGGCGCTAAAGAAGAGCGACAACGAAGTCTTGAAGCGCAACCACGAGCTGCTGATGAACAACAAGCCCGCCCATTTCTCCAATACCGCGCTGGGCGACCAGTGGTTCGCGCTTCATCTTGAGGAGCCCAAAATCAGGCAGCAGCGCCAGCGGCCGCAGTATCGCTAGAAGTCCTGGAAATCCAAAGTCTCTTCCCTCTTCCCTCTTCACTCTTCCCTCTTCCCTCTTCCCTCATCATGGCACACAAGGCGTTAGTATTGGCGGCAGGAATGGGGACGCGGCTGCGTCCTCTCACTAGCGCCGTGCCGAAACCGCTCCTGCCGGTCTGGGGCGTGCCGATGCTCGAGCGCGTCGTCGAGTGGCTTCGCGAACAAGGCGTCGACGACATCGTCGTCAACGCCCACTACCTCCACGAGCAAATCGAAGCCTGGTGCGCCGCCAACAACTGCCGTTGCTCCTGCGAACCTGAAATCCTCGGCACGGGCGGCGCGCTCAATCCCCTGCGCGACTGGATTGGCAATGACGAGTTCTGGCTCGTCAACGGCGACATCGTCTTCGACGGCGCTTCCTTCCCCTCCAGACCGGTCGCGACAAGCGCGTCCCTCCCGCTTGTCGGCTGTTGCCTTGTGACGGAGGAGGGACCCCGCACAATCGAAATCGAACCTGAGCAGAATCTTGTCACTTGCTGGAAAAGCCCCGATCCCGGCTGGTCCGGGACTTGGACGTATTGCGGCGTGGCGCTTCTCAAGCCTGAGATTCTTTCCTACATCCCCGCGACAGGATTTTCCACCATCGTCGAAGCATACGAAAAAGCGATGATGGATGGCAAATTCATCCAAGCCGTCAAGTGCGAAGATCTCCTCTGGACGGATGCAGGGACGGTCGAATCCTACATCGCGGTCAACACATCCGGCGACGAAAACGCTTTCGCGTCGATTCCGCAAATCGCCAAGTGCCTTCCTGCCGCCAAAAGCGGCGAGGTCCGTTTTGCTTCGCTTCGCGGCTCGGACCGGCTTTTCTTCAAGGCGGACGGCGAGTACATAATCATCTACGACGACGTCAAGCGGCCTGAAAACGCCCGCTATGCCTCCCATGCCCGTTGGCTCAAGGACCGCGGCATCAGCGTTCCCGCCGTGCTTGCGGACTTTCCGGAACTAAAGACGCTGGCGATCGAAGACGCGGGTTCGCTCGACCTGCGCGAGCATTCAAAAATGCTGGGCGAGGACCGGCTTTACGATTACATCGCGGCAGTCGAAGAGCTTGCCCGTTTCAATTCGCTTGACGCATCGTCTCTTGCGCTCGAGCCGCCGTTCGACGCCGCTCTCTGCAAGTGGGAGCGCGAGCTCTTTAGAGAGCAATGCCTTCGCGGACATTTTGGCATGGCACTCCCCGGCGCCGTCGAGGCGGAATTGGAACAGGTCGCCGGGCGTCTTCTTGCAGAGCCGCCTGCGCTGGTCCACCGCGATTTCCAATCGTCGAATTTGATAATGGCCCCTTCCGCCGCCGGGAAGAACGGCGCCGCCGCGCCTGTTGTCATAGATTTCCAAGGCATGCGCATCGGGCCTGCCGCCTATGATCTGGCGAGCCTTCTCTACGATCCGTATGTCGATCTGCGCGATGGCGAGCGCCGCGCGCTTGCGGCCCTCTACGCCAAGAAGGCCAATCGCCCGGATATCGCCGGCGTCCTGCCGTTTGCCGCGGTAGAGCGCCTTGTCCAGGCCCTCGGTGCATACGGCCGCCTTACGGCCGCAGGCAAGAGCGAATTCTCCCGCCATATTTTCCCGGCGCTTGAGAACCTCCTCGCCGTCGCCGACGAGGCGGGTCTCGACGCCACCGGCGCTCTCGCCGAGGAGCTCATCGCCAAGGAGGGCAAAAAGCGCGAAGCCGCTCGCGACGGCGATTGCCATTGCGGGCACCACCATCATCACGATCACCGCCATTGCGAAGGGACTGCGTCATGAAGGCCATCCGCGCATTCCTGTGCCGCGTCAAAAAGGCCGGCAAACTTCGCAAGGATACGGTGAAGACCGTCGCCATGGGCCGCGAGCGCGAATTCCGCGCCTGGGATGTCGGCGACGATACTTTCATTTTCGAGAAGGGGATTGCAAACCACCTCTCCGAGCATCCAAGCGTCCTCATAGTCGAGAAAGCGTCGCTCAAGAGAAAGACGCCCGGCTACGTCTTCACAATGACGACCGGCAACCATTCCGTCGCCGCATTTCCGCTTCTGGACGGCCGTTTCTGGCGGCTCTCTCGCGTGCCCAAGATGAAGCAGGGCGACGTCCTCATGAAAGAGATTCTCTGCTCCAATGTCGTTGCCGGCACAATCGAGATTTCCCAGCGCGACGTTCCTTCCAAACGCCTCTACCGTGCCGACGAGTGGCTGCTCGGCCCCAACGTCGGCTTCGACCTCTGCGACATTGTGATGGGCGACCGCAACGACACCACGCTCGAACACTACCGCCAGTTGGGGCAGGAATGGCGCGTCAAACCGCTTGCCTGGACGCAAAGCGAGATGAAGGTCGCCCTGGCCGGCTGCAAGAAGCGCATTTCCACGAAGACGCGCTACTACCATTCCATGAAGGGCGTCCACTTCATGACCTACCAGACCTTCAAGGCCTTTGCAGCTCTTGCGGAGACCGATATGGAGGCGTTTGTCAAGGAGCTGCGCGAGCTCGTTTCAGTCTACGAAGGCAACCAGTATTCCTTTACGCGCCAGCCGAAACTGCGCGGACATCACGAAATCGAACTTTTCGGTCTCAAGCGCGGGGTGGCGCTGGAGAAGATCATTCCGGAACTCGAGCGCCTGATGGAGTCCATCGCCCTCAGCCGCGCCACCCAGAGCGATATCGTCCGCCGCATAGGCGAGATCGCCGCCCTCTACGGCTCGCTGCTCACTTCGCCCGAACTCATGGACGAGAATTCCAAGGCCTTCACGGAGCTGCTCTACATGCACGTCACGGGCGAGATATACACGCACAGCGGCGAGGGCTCGACGCCGGCGTTCGACGACCGCCGCACCGCCATCCCTGGCGCGACATACGTCGACGGCCGCCCCATCATGCATCCCGGCGCCGACGACCGCAGCGAGGTCCTTCTCTCCAATATCCGTTCGCTGATGAGCAAGGACGAGAAGATCGAATACGCCAACGTCTACGAATTGCGCGAAGACGGCGACGAACATTCCCCGTCCATCAATCGCACGCGCGAAATCGTCTACAAGACAAACCGCGGCCCGCTCGAGCATTCCATGATCGAGAAGCGCCTTTCCAAGTCGACGAAGGACTACTCCAGCTACATGCTCGCGCGCATCGAGTGCCTCAAGGCGCTCGGCATCGGCCTCAGCGAATATCGCGTCCTCCGGCGCCGCCGGCAAATCGGCAAGCGCCCCACCGACTACTATGTCCGCCGCCGCCTCGAAGGCGAACCGATGGATTCGATCCCGGCCAACTACTTCTGCAACGCCGACGACTCCAGCATCGAAGAAAAGGAAGTCGTCCTCGCGCTCGCCACTTTGATGGGCGACGCCGCCGCGCAGAACATGGCCATGAAGAAGTACGACCCAGCCACCGAGTCTCCTCTCTACGGCGTCGGCAAGGAGATATACGAATTCGAATACGACATCATGGCCGAGCGCGTCGTCCCCAAGACCGTCACAACATGTTCGATTCGCGGCTCTTTCGGTTGGCCGGACATCTCGATGACAGACGAGAATCTCTCCAATCTAATGAATTTCTATCTTGGCTACTATGCGCACGCGCTCAAGGACTACCAGCGCCGCCACAATGTCTCGATGCAGGAACTCGCAGAGCGCTTCATGGGCGGTTTCGAGTTCCGCACCCATGCCATGGAGTGGCAGCTTTCCGTCATGCGCGACAAGCTGGAGGATTTCAAACCCAATCTCTCGGCGTCGTTCAAGTTCGACCGCAAGTGGCGTTTCGTGATGTGGTCGCTCGAGCGCCAGGAGCGCCGTCTTGCGATGTTCAGGAGGATATTTTTCTCAAAAGTGGAGCTAGTCGAAAATGAAGATTTACGGAATAATCCCGGCGAGATACGCATCGAGTCGATTCCCGGGTAAGCCGCTCGCGATACTCGCGGGCAAGCCGCTCGTAGCGTGGGTGGTCGAGGCTGTCAAGAAGGCCGCCTCTCTGGACGCGGTGATCGTCGCGACCGACGACGAGCGCATAGCCGAGGCCGTCCGCAACCACGGCGGCGAGGCGGTGATGACGCCGTCCGCGCTGCCGAGCGGCACCGACCGCATCGCCTGCGCAGCCCGCGTCTACGCAGCGGAGAAATTCGGCAAGAGCGATTTCGACGACGACGATATCATTGTCAACATACAGGGCGACGAGCCTCTCATCGATCCCGTCCTCGTCGACAACCTTGCCATGCGCCTGCGGCTCGATTCGCGCTTCGACATGGCTACCGCCGTCACGCCCATCAAGAATATGCGCGACTACGAGGCGAAGAGCGTCGTCAAGGTCGTCACCGCCCGCGACGGCACGGCCCTTTACTTCTCCCGCGCGCCCATCCCGCTTCCGCGCGACGACGCGCCCGATTTCACCTACGGCCTCTACGTCCGGCATCTCGGCATATACGCATATCGCGGTGCGTTCTTGAAGCGCTACATCGAGGAGCCGCCCTGCGCTCTGGAGCTCAGCGAGAAGCTCGAGCAGCTCCGCGCTCTATGGATGGGTGCGAAAATCGCGATTCTCCCTACCGAAGACGAGGGCGTAGGCGTAGACACCCCGGAGGATGCCGAACGCGTCGCAAAGATTCTGGAGCTGCGCAAGTGAAGAAGTACGCCGTCATAGTCGCCGCCGCCATGCTCTCAGCGCTCGCAGGCTGCGTCACGGCGCAGTCGTTCGAGACCGGTCGCGAACATCCGTCTCTCGAAATCGTGGGCAGCGGCGTCAAGTTTCAGGGCGAGTACGTAATGCCCGATGAAGTCCCCAAACTGCTGGAGGAGTGCGGAGTTCCGCACGATGCCGTCGTCCACATTCGCATTTCGCAGTTCGACCGCCTCAGGGAAGCGCAGGCGTTTCGCGGACTCCTCGCCCGCGCGGGCTACACCCGCACCGCCCTCGTCACCAAAGAGCATGGCGAATCCTGGAGCCAGACCCAGAGCGGAACAAGAACTGGCGGGGCTGGCTTGCCGCGACGGTAGTCCTGGAAGTCCTAAGCCCTGGGTCCTAAGTCCTAGCTGTTCTAGAAGTCCTAGAAGTTCTACTTCCTACTTCCTACTTTTTACTTTATGACCATCCAATCCGAAATCCAGCGCCTCGCCCGCTCTCGCGACGCTGTAATACTCGCGCACAACTACCAGCGCGCCGAAGTCCAGGAAATCGCCGACTTCACCGGCGACTCGCTTGAACTCGCCCGCAAGGCCACGCAGGTCCAGGCCTCCACCATCGTATTCTGCGGTGTCTACTTCATGGCCGAGACAGCCGCAATCCTGAACCCCGGAAAGACCGTCCTCATTCCAAATCCAGACGCCGGCTGCCCGATGGCCGACATGATAACGGCCGAACAGCTTCGCGCCATGAAAGCGCAGCACCCCGGGGCCAAGGCGGTCTGCTACGTAAACTCTACCGCCGAAGTCAAGGCCGAGTGCGATATGTGCGTCACCAGCGGCAATGCGGAGAAGGTGATGGCGTCTTTCTCGGCCGATCAGGAGATTATTTTCGTGCCGGACCAGCATCTCGGCAGCCACGTCGCATCGCTGCTTGGCCGCAAATATCTGCTCTGGCCCGGCTACTGCCCCACGCACGCCCGCCTCACCGCGGCGCAGATCGAAGCGGCGCGCAAAGCGCATCCCGGCGCCGTCGTCATGGTGCATCCCGAGTGCCCGGCCGACGTCCGCGCCGCCGCCGACCGGCAGCTTTCCACAGGCGGTATGTGCCGTTTCGCGAGAGAATCGCCAGACACGGAGTTCATCGTCGGTACGGAACTTGGCATTCTCCATCGCTTGCAGAAGGAGAACCCGTCCAAACATTTCCACCAGGTCTCGGATTCGCTCATCTGCCCAAATATGAAGAAGACGACGTTGGAAAGCCTCAGGGACGCCTTGGCGGAAAACAAGACCCGCGTCACGGTCCCCGCCGACATCGCCGTTCGCGCCGCCCGCGCAATCAACGCCATGCTCGGCTGCGCCAGTTGAAAGGTTGAAAAGTTGAAAGGTTGAAAAGCCAGACTTT
>DFGB01000004.1:13096-16350 GCA_002371135.1 Verrucomicrobia bacterium UBA3761
TTTCAACTTTTCAACCCTGCCTATGCCAAAACTTTTCATCATCGACCTGATGCCCTTTCTATACAAGGGCTACTTCGTGTTTCTGCGCAACCCGCGCATGACGTCGACGGGCATAAACACGTCCGCGCTCATAGGCCTCGCCGGCGGCCTCTCGTCGATTCTGCGCAAAGAACGCCCCACCCACGCCGTTCTCGCCATGGATCCCGGCGGCCCCACGTTCCGCCATCGCGAATACCCAGCATACAAGGCCCAGCGCGAGAAGATGCCGGAAGACCTCGCCGCGTCGATTCCATACGCTTTCGAACTCGCAGAGGCCCTGCGCATCCCGGTCGTTCGCGTAGACGGCTATGAGGCCGACGATGTCATGGGGACGCTGGCAGTGAAGGGTGCGGCCGCCGGGTTCGACGTCTACATGGCCACGCCCGACAAGGATGCCGCGCAGCTCGTCCGGCCTGGCGTGCGCCTCTATCGCCCCGCCCATGCCGGCGATGCAGCTTCAATTTACGACGAGGCCGCCGTATGCGAACATTGGCACCTTCAATCCCCCTCGCAGATGATCGACTACCTCGCCCTTGCCGGCGATGCGGCCGACAACATCCCCGGCGTCCGCGGCGTAGGCGAAAAAACCGCCGCCCAGCTGCTTTCGCAGTATAAAACCGTCGAAGATATAATCGCCGCCGCGCCACTTCTCAAGGGCAAGCTTTCCGAGAAAATCGCCAACGGCGCCGAGGATGCGCGAATTTCCAAGTTCCTCGCCACGATTCGCACCGACGTCCCCATCGAGCCGGACTGGGCTTCCTACAAGCTTGATGGAATCGACGCTGCCAAGCTTTCCGCCGTCTGCGCCAAATTCGAACTTACCCGCTTTGCTCGGGAAATGGGGCTTGCCGGCGGTCCTGGCGATGCGGTTCCGCCGCCTGCCGCCGGCGTGGAAGAAACGCAGGAGGCGCCCCCGGCCGCTCCGCCAAGGGATTTTGCAAGTCTCCATCCTTCCTATGGTCTCGTCACGACGGATGAGGAGGCAATGGCACTTGCTGCGGAACTTGCCGCCGCGCCAGTTATCGCATTCGACACGGAAACCGCCCCTGCCGACGGTCACGCCTCGACGGAACCGCGTTTTGCGCGCCTCGTCGGCTTCTCGTTCGCCATCGCCCCCGGCAAGGCATGGTATGTCCAAGGCGGGCTCGTTTCCTTCTTCCGTCGGCTATTCGCCGACCCATCCAAAATCTTCATCGCGCACAATTCCAAATTCGACCGCACCATCCTGTTGCGCTATGGCATCGGCATCGCAGGCAAAGTCCGCGACACCATGCTCGAACATTACTGCCTCGACGCCGCCGCCCGCCATGGCATGGATGCGCTCTCGCTCCAGTATCTCAACTACTCTCCCATCCCCATCACCGCGCTCATAGGCGAAAAGGAGCGCGGCAAGGAGCAGCTTTCCATGGCCGCGCTTTCGCCAGAGGAAATCCGCGATTACGCCGCCGAAGACGCCGATGTCGCTTTTCAGCTCGACTCCGTCCTCCGGCCCCTCGTCGCCAAGGCCGGCGCGCTCAAGTCGCTCGAAGAAGTAGAGGAGCCGCTCGTCAAAATTCTCATCGATATGGAGAATACAGGCGTCAAAATCGACGTCAAGGCCCTCCGCGACTATTCTTTGGAACTCGATCGCGAGATAACATCGCTCGTCTCAAGCATCGTAGAATACGCCGCCCCCGGTTTCAATCCCGATTCTCCGCGCCAGCTGGCCGATCTATTGTTCGGCAAACTCGGCCTCTCCGCGGCAGGCGTCAAGAAGACGCAGACGGGCCAATATTCCACCGACGAGAAAACCCTCTCCCGCCTCGCCTCCGCCCACCCGGTCGTATCGAAAATCCTTGAATACCGCGCCTGTGCCAAGCTCAAGTCCACTTACGTCGACAAGCTCCCGCAGCTGATCGACGAAGACTCCCGCGTCCATACGACTTTTTCGCAGGCGTTCACCGAAACCGGCCGTCTTTCTTCCTCCGACCCCAACCTCCAGAACATCCCCGTCCGCACCGAACGCGGCCGTCTCATCCGCAAGGCATTCATCCCACGCGACGAAAACCACGTCATCGTCTCGGCCGACTATTCCCAGATTGAACTGCGTCTGATGGCCGCATTCTCGAAAGACGAGGCCATGCTCGAAGCTTTCCGCAACGGCGAAGACATCCATCGCGACACCGCCTCGCGCGTTTATGGCGTCATGCCCGCGCTGGTCACGCCGGAGCAGCGTTCTCATTGCAAGATGGTCAACTTCGGCATCATATACGGCATGTCGGCCTTTGGTCTTTCCGAGCGCCTCAAGATCCCGCGCCGCGACGCCGCCAAGCTCATCGAGACATATTTCGCCCTCTACCCGAAGGTGCGGGATTACATGCAGACGGCAATTGCCACGGCCCGCGAGAAGGGCTATGCCGAGACGGTGCTCGGACGCCGTCGCACGTTGCGCGATATTAATTCCCGCAACGCCACCGCGCGCCAGGCCGCCGAGCGCGACGCCATCAATACGCCGATCCAGGGTTCCGCCGCCGATCTCATCAAGATCGCCATGGTCAAAGTTGCGAGCGCCCTCAAAGCTGCGCACCTTCGCGCCCGCATGGTCCTGCAAATACACGACGAACTCGTTTTCGACTGCCCCAAGGACGAAGAGGCCGCCCTCGTCGACCTCGTTCGGCGCGAGATGGTGGGAGCCTACGATTTTGGCGTCCCTCTCGACGTCGGCATCGCCTCCGGCCGCAACTGGTTCGAGGCACATTGATGGGAAGGCTGAAAGCCTGCCCGGTGGACTATACAATTTCCAGCCTTGGCTCCGCCCCTAGACTGCGGGACGGAAATATGTTATAATTTGTAGTGAAGCGTCGGTGGGTTCAGGCGCTTTACGAGGAGGGAGTTGCAAATGAAGAAGATTTTTATCTTGGCGCTCGCGCTGGTCGTCTATTCTGCGGCGGTTTGCGAAAAAACGGCGTTCGCCGCGCCTTCTGCGGATACGAGCGACATATTCGTCGCGCCGATGCTCGGCGCGAACTGGGGACAGGGATCGCCGATGAACGACCTGACGCCGCGCCGGAGCCCGTGCGGATGCTCCGCTACCGCGGGCGGACAGGAACTCAGGCTCTGGCGCTGGCCCTACCGTTTCGAGAAGTCGCGCACGTTCGCCCACCAGTATTTCGACGACGACGGCAACTGGACGACGTACACGATCCGCCTTGACGGACGCGTCCCGCTCGACTGGG
>DFGB01000079.1:0-4022 GCA_002371135.1 Verrucomicrobia bacterium UBA3761
CGCCTGCGCCGGGCGTCGAATATACGTTCAGGGTTGTCTTCAACTACACGGCGGGGACGTATTCGGTGGATGTGCAGGACGGCGGAGAGTGGCGCGCGCTGGCCGCGACAGGCGGCGCGAGCGCGTTCTCCCTTGCCGCCTCCGGAACCGGCATTTCGCGCATTGTTTTCGCTGGCGAAGGTGCGCTACGCTCGATACTTGGCGAGTATGTGGCGGTGGATGGGTTCAGCGCGGAGGAGGCGGTCGTCTTGAAGGACAACGCGCAAAAGATCCTGAGCGCCGCCGAGGCTGAGTGGCTGAACAAGTGCGCAGGGGGGAAGACGTCCGTCGCCGGCAAGATCGCGGCAGTCTCCTTAGCCGAATTCGACACGGCGCATCTCCTCAATCTCGACATTACCGACGACGAACGCTCCTACACGTTCGAGATTACGGATATATCGGTCGGCAAAGACGTGGTCACGGTAGAGGTTGAGCTGGTGCGTCAAGGAGCCATCGCCCAGACCATATATGGCAGTCTCAGGTTCTACGGCGCGGCGACCGTCGAGGCGTTTGCGTGCCCGGATCTCGCGCCGCTCGTGGACGTGACGCTGTCGGACGACGACTTCAGCGAGGGCGGGACGGCCACGGCCGAAATCCCGCTCAAAGGCGACACCCCGCCCGCCTTCTTCAAGGCGACGATCGAATGACGCGGCGCGCGCGCGCCACTGTCAAAAGTAAACGCGCGTTCCCTCCCCGGGGAGGGAGAGAGGGATTTACCTTCACCATTAACAATAGCCAATCTTTACGGAGGATAAACGAACGATAAAAGCGCGTTTACTTCTGGAGGCGGCGCCGCTCGTTTTCGCCAATTTCGCAAAAACATCCCATTGACTTTTCGAGGCATAAATGCTATACTTGCGTTGCTTTTTGTTTGGGGTACTATGCCCTTGAACGGAAAGGAGAACAGAAAATGGCGACATCGAGCATAACGGCGAACTTTAGGATCGACGACCCGAAGGCGGTACGCTTTCTGGTGCGCGAGCTTTGCTCCAACAAGCCTTGGCGAATGCCGTCTGTCAGAGTCAAGTCGCGTCATGTCAGCAACGGCAGAGAGATTGATGCTTTCTTTGCCCAAAGCCCCTATTCTCGCAAGGAGCGTGTCTGATGGGGTATTCGGTATTCCGCATAGATGACGTGGCCAACCGCTGAGGCGAGGATTTTCTGAATCGCATCGTGTCGGCTTTCTCTTGTGTGAAAAACAAAGAGGTTGATGAATTCCTCTTTCGGAACGCCTTGGACTTCTCGCGCCGCAAGATGTCCATTACGCATCTTGTGTTCTCGGATGAGACGGGCCTTTTTGTGGGATACTTCACTTTGACTCATAAGCCGCTCACCATTCCCGCCGCTGGATTGAGCACAACGTCTTTGAAGCGGATAAGGAGATTCTCCAAGCCTGACAGTGGAGGTGAGACATATACACTTTCCGCCTACCTTGTCGCCCAGATAGGCAAGAATGCGACATTGTCCAAACGGGAACGCATAGGGGGCGTACAACTTCTTGAACTTGCCAAGAATGAGATTCGTGCCGCGCAAGAACGTGTCGGAGGGCAAATGGTGTTTTTGGAAATGGAACACGGCAACGCTTTTCTTGAATCATTTTATCATGACAATGGGTTTGTTACGCTCGGTCAGCGCAATTCCGAAGAAGACAAAGCAACCTATGACCAGATGTTCATCTTCCTGAAATAACGCCCATGCTCAAACCTCTTTCCATAGCACCGTCAAATCGCCGCGTTCTTGACCGCGGGGGGTGGAGTTTGGTATAATAATAGCATGAATGCGAATCTCTACATAAATCCGCCGCTCGTCAATAGAGCGTACGACTGGAAGACGGGTCCGCAGCCGCAGACCCGCGAGGAACTCGACGAGTTCTTCGAATCTGCGCCAATTCGCAAGGTCAAGGAGCAGATTTGCGAAATGGGCCGCCGCATTTACAACAAGGGCTACACAGACGGCAACGGCGGAAATCTCTCGGTTCGCGTCGGCGAGGACCTCGTCCTCTGCTCGCCCACTCTCTGCTGCAAGGGTTTTATGACGCCGGAGGACATCTGCCTCGTCGATATGAACGCCGGGCAGCTCTGCGGCTACCGTCCGCGCACGAGCGAGGTCAAGGTGCACATAGCGATGATGAAGGCGACGGGGATGAACGCCTGCATGCACTGCCACCCGCCGCACTGCAACGCGTTTCTCTTCGCCGGCATCGTGCCGCCGAACGGCGTCAATCCCGAGGCCGATATCTTCCTGAGCCAGATCCCCCTCGCGCCGTATGCGACGCCAGGTACGGACGAAGTCGCCGCCAGCGTGGCCGAGGCCGCGAAGAAGGGGAACGTCGTATTCATGGAAAACCACGGCATCGTCTGCGGCGGCCGCGACATCGAAGAGGCGGAATGGTTCGCCGAGAACGCCGACGCGTATTGCCAGGTGCTCCTTCTCGCCGCCGGCCACGGCAAATCCGTCCAGCAGGTCGGCCCCGAAGGCGTCAAGGACTTCCTCAAAATCCGCAAGGCCATGGGTCTTGCCGTCGACGAAGGCGCGCCGCTCTACAACTACCATGAATTCAACGGGCACAAGATGCCTGTTGCGTCAAAGTGAAAAGGGCGGAGCGATGAAGCCGATACTTTCCCTGTTCGCCGCCGCAGTCTCGATTGCGGCGGTTTTCGCCGACGAGCCGGACACGATCTGGAAAAACCTCGACAAGCACCACTTCCTCTCCGGCCCGGCCGAGCTCTCGCCGCTCGATCTCGAAGGCAACGTCGTCTTCGTCATGCGCTACAAGGCGACCGATCTAAAGGATTCGATGGTGCCCATCTTCTCCGACGTCTACAACATGCGCAAGGGCAAGGAGTTCTCGCGCTACGTCGAAATCTGCTCCGTGACCGGCGAAAAGAAGGACGTGGACGATTTCCCGCTCCTGATCAAGAAGCGCAAGACGAACAATGCGAGCCTCGCCTCGTATTGGAATTTCGGGCTTGCGAAGGACGATCCCGCGTCGGACAAGTCGCCGTTCTTCTACGTCGTCGACCACAAGGGCAAGGTCGTTGCGAGCGGGGACGATCTCGCCAAAGTGCGTCCCGCCGCGGCCAAGGCGATCAAGGCCATGGGGACCGTGCACCCGTTTTTCGGCGCGACGCCGCTTACGCAACCGAAGCTCGCCGCGGTCACCAACATGCTCGCGGAGGGCAAGTCGACCATGCCGGCGATGGCGTTTTTGAAGAAGTACGCATCCGGCAAAGGCCCCGAGGCCGCCGAGGCCGCCGCTCTCATGCGCGCCATAGAAGGCTCGGGGCATTTCCGCGTCGGCCGCCTGCGCTGGATTTGCTTCGAAGCGCCCGGCGCCACGTCGATGGCGCTGAAGTCTATCGCCAAAATGTGGCCCAGGCTCAAGGGCGACCCCCGCTATTCCTTCGCCGCGAACGTAATAAAGAAAATCCCGGAGACGAACAAACTCGAAAAGATGCTCCAGGAACTCGAGGAGTTGAAGGATAAAGACCCCTCCGCGCTCAAGCCCTCCGAGCGCAAGGCCGCGCTCGCGAAGATAAAGCAAATCCACTCCAAAGCCGACAAGATCGCCGAATCCGCCGGCACCGCCGCAAAAATCGAAGCCAGCCACATCGGCAACGCCTGCTTCTCCCTCGAATCGAAATTCGGGGAATGAGGGAAGAGGGAAAATGTGGAAATGTGGAAATGTGAAAATGTGGAAGAGGGAAGAGCCCCGAAGGGGGCGAAAGAATACAGGCGTGGGGGAAACCCCCGGCGGGGCAAATCGCGCTAAACCACGTGTCAGCGACTTCATCGGGTATGGAGCAAGATTCCATAAGCCGCGCACGACCGAAGAGTGGATGAAGGAACTTCGGGAGGGCGAAGAGGAATATCCCCCAGCCGAAGGCTGTCCCAAGAAACGCCTGCCCTAGCGGCAAGGAGGCGCGGCTTTAGCCGCGCATAGACGAGCAAAGGGGGCGCGCGGCTGAAGCCGCGCACCCCTG
>DFGB01000079.1:4187-26812 GCA_002371135.1 Verrucomicrobia bacterium UBA3761
GGCTGGGGGATATTCCTTGGCGTTATTGCTCGCGCACGGCCCTCCCGTTGCGTCGAAACGCCTCCTTGGCGCTAGGACCGCGCTAGTCGAGCGAGGGGGGTGCGCTCTTCCTACTTTCTACTTCCTACTTCCTATTTCCTACTTCCTGCTTCGCGCGTCTGCCGCCCTGGTGTGTCGGCCACTTGCGCTGAGGGCGGTGAATTTGGTATAATATGCTTCTCATGGATAAATTCGACACACCTCAGGCCAAGGCTGCGGTTCTGACCGAAGCCCTGCCGTACATAATAGACTTTTGCGGATCGATCGTCCTCGTGAAGATCGGCGGCAGCGTCATGGAAATAGAGGAAAACCTCTCTTCCATCATCGCCGACGTCACGTTCATGCGGTCCGTCGGCATGAAGGTCGTGATCGTACACGGCGGCGGCAAGGCGATTTCCAAGGCGTTGCGCGAGTCCGGCCACGAGCCGCGGTTTGTCGACGGGCAGCGCGTCACGGACGAGACGACGATGGAGATCGTGCGCAAGACGCTCAACAACGTCGTCAACCCGGATCTCGTGCGGCGTCTGCTGGAGCGCGGCGTCAATGCGCGCCCGATCCACGGCAACTGGGTTTTCGGCGCGGAGAAGGTGGCATCGCCCGACCGCGGCTACGTGGGGCGCGTCGTGTCCGTGGACAAGCGCCCCGTCGCCGAGATGCTCGACGCGGGCATAATCCCCGTCGTCACGCCGCTCGGCACGGGCGTTGCCGACCAGCATCTCTACAACATAAACGCGGACATCGCGGCCGCCGCGCTCGCGTCCGCGCTCAAGGTCCGCAAGTTCGCTCTCGTGAGCGACATGCCGGGGCTTTTGCGCGACCCTGCGGACCCTTCGACGCTGCTGTCCACTCTCCACATCTCGTCCGTGGCGCGGTTGCGCGAGGATGGAGTCATTTCCGGCGGCATGCTGCCGAAGATCGACAGCTGCGTGGAGGCCATCAAAAGCGGCGTCAAGAAGGTCCATCTCGTCGACGGGCGCATGGCGCACTCTTTGCTACTTGAAATATTCACGCGTGAAGGCGTGGGAACGGAGATAACCGAATGAGCAACAATACACAGGAAATACTTGAACTCTACAAAAAGTCGGTCATGCCGACCTATGCACCCTCGATTGCGATTGCGAGCGGCAAGGGCGTGACTGTGCGCGATGCCGACAACAGGGCGTTCTACGACTTCACGAGCGGAATCGGCATCCACAACGTCGGCCACTGCCACCCGAAGGTGGTCAAGGCGATCCAAGACCAGGCCGCGACGCTCATCCACGCCTCGAATCTTTTCGCGACCGAGCCGCAGGTGAATCTCGCCGCGAAGCTGGTGCGTCTTTCCGGGCTCGGCGGCAAGGTGTTTTTTGCGAACTCCGGCGCGGAGGCGAACGAGGCGGCGATCAAGCTCGCACGCCGCTGGGGCGTCGCGAACGGCGGCCGCTACGAGATAATCACGATGCGCGGTTCGTTCCACGGCCGCACGCTCGCCACCGTCGCCGCAACCGGCCAGGGCTGGTGCCAGGACGGCTACGACCCGCTGCCCGTCGGCTTCGTCTATGCAGATTTCAACGACCTTGCGAGCGTCAAGGCCGCCGTCACCGACAAGACCGTCGCCATCATGCTCGAACCCGTCCAGGGCGAGGGCGGCGTGAATCCGGCGACGGAGGAGTTCATGCGCGGAGTGAGGGCGCTCTGCGACGAGAAGAACCTGCTCATGATCTGCGACGAAGTGCAGTCCGGCATGGGCCGCACCGGCACGTGGTTCGCGTGGCAGGGCTACGGCGTCGAGCCGGATCTGTTCACGCTCGCCAAGGCGCTCGCGGGCGGCGTGCCCATGGGCGCGCTCGTTTCCAAGGCGCGCTACGCGGACGTCTTCGGCCCGTCCACCCACGCCTCCACGTTCGGCGGCAACCCGATCGCCGCCGCCGCCGCGCTCGCCGTCATCGAGGTGATCGAGGAAGAAAACCTCCTCGACCGCGCCAAGGAACTCGGCGAGCTCCTCAAGGCCGCTCTCCAGGCCGAGGTCGACAAATACGACCAGCTTCTCGAAGTCCGCGGCAAGGGGCTCATGCTCGGCCTTGCCGTCGACGGCGACGCGAAGGAAGTCGTCGACGCCCTTCAGGCGCAAGGCCTCCTCACGCTCACCGCCGGCCCTCACGTCGTGCGCTTCCTCCCGCCGCTCGTCCTCAAGGAAGACGACCTCGAAGACGCCATAGACATGATCTCCGACGCATTCGACTGCGCTTTCGGCGGCGAAGAAGAAGGCTGAAAGGTTGAAAAGTTGAAAGGCTTTCAAGCCCTAGAATCCTAGAATACCCGTTGACTTTTCAACCTTTCCACTTTTCAACTTTTCAACCTTTCAACCTTTCAACTTTTCAACTTTTTTCCATGGAAACCAACGAATACCGCGAACAGCGCCTAGCGAGCATGGCCGCCCTCAGGGAGATGGGCTTCGAGCCATACGGCGCGAAATACGAGCACACGGACCTCGCCGTAGTGCGCGAGAACTTCAACGAAGGCGCCACCGAGCGCATCGCCGGCCGTCTGATGACCATCCGCCGCATGGGCAAGATGAATTTCGCCACCCTCTGCGACGGCACGGCCAAATTCCAGCTCATTTTCAAGCGCGATGAATTGCCGGAGCAGTCCTTCGCCGCATTCAAGCTCCTCAACCTCGGCGATATCATCGGCGCGGAGGGAACGCTCTTCACGACGCAGAAGGGCGAGAAATCGCTCATCGTCAAGGAGTGGACCATCCTCGCCAAGGCTCTTGAGCAGCCGCCGGAGAAGTTCCACGGCCTCGCCGACCAGGAAGAGCGCTACCGCCGCCGCTATGTCGACTTGATGACCAACGACGACTCGCGCGAGAGGTTCTTCCAGCGCTCGCGCATCATAATGGAGACGCGCAAGTATCTCTGGTCCAAGGGCTTCACCGAAGTCGAGACGCCCATCCTCCAGTCCCAGGCGGGCGGCGCGGCCGCCAAGCCTTTCGAGACGCACTTCAACGCCCTCGACCAGAAAATGGTTCTTCGCATCGCGCCGGAGCTCTATCTCAAACGCCTTATCGTCGGCGGCATGAACAAGGTGTTCGAGCTTGGCAAGGACTTCCGCAACGAAGGCATCGACCGTTCCCACAACCCGGAGTTCACCGTCCTCGAAGTCTACGAGGCGTATGGCGACCGCACGTCGATGGAGGCGATCATCGAGGGTCTCATCCCCCACCTCTGCGACACCGTGGTCGGCACCCGCCGCATCGAATACGGCGAGGCGAAGGAGATAATCGATTTCAACCCGCCTTTCCGCCGCGTCGCCTACAACGACCTCGTGAAGGAACTCATGGGAGAGGACTGGTATTCGATTCCGTTCGCGGAGCAGCTCGAACGTGCCAAGGCCAAGGCGGCCGAAACGGAGACGAATCTCGAACTCGACGGCGTTGAAACGACTCTCATGCTCACGCACGAAGTCTACGACAAGCTCATCGAGAAGAACCTCCGCCAGCCGACTTTCGTCACGCGCCTGCCGCACGAGTTCGTCCCGCTCGCCAAAGCCTGCAAGGACGATCCATCGCTTGTCGATGTTTTCGAGTTCGTCGTCGGCGGCCGCGAGCTTTGCCCCGGCTACACCGAGCAGAACGACCCGATCGAGCAGCGCAAGGCGCTTGAACACCAGGCCGGCGAGGATACGGAGAAGATCGATGAAGACTTCATCTCCGCCCTCGAGTGCGGCATGCCGCCGACCGGCGGGCTTGGCATCGGCGTCGACCGCCTTGTCATGCTCCTGACCGGCGTCGACGGCATCCGCGATGTCGTCCTCTTCCCGCAGATGAAATCCTGAAAAGTTGAAAGGTTGAAAAGTTGAAAGGCTTTCAAGCCCTGGAATCCTGGAATACTCGTTGACTTTTCAACTTTTCAACCTTTCAACTTTTCAACCTCCCCATGTCCAGCATACTCGCACTCAAAGCCGTTTCCAAGACCTTCTCCGACTTCTGGCTGCGTCCGACGGTGAAGGCGGTCGACGCGCTCGACCTTGAAGTGCGGAAGGGCGAGGTGTTTGCGCTCCTCGGGCCGAACGGCAGCGGCAAGTCGACGACGATCAAGATGATCCTCGGTCTCATCGAGCCGACGGCGGGGGAAATTTCGCTTTTCGGCATGAAGCCCTCTTGCATCGAAGCGCGGCGTCGCCTCGGGTATCTGCCGGAGCTGAGCTATCTGCACCCGTTCCTCACCGCGCGCGAGACTCTTTCCTACTACGCCGGCCTTTGTTCGCTCGATCGCAAGACCGCGTCCTCGCGCATCGACGAACTTCTTGAAATGACGGACCTCGCCGCCGCCGCGTCGCGTCCAGTCGGGACGTTTTCGAAGGGCATGGCGCGGCGCGTCGCTCTCGCGAGCGCCCTCATCGGCAAGCCGGAGTTTCTCATCCTCGACGAGCCTACGAGCGGGCTCGATCCCGTCTCTACCGATGAAGTGAAGACGCTCGTCAAGACGCTCGCCGCAGACGGGATGACAATCCTCATGACCTCCCATCTTCTCGCCGACGCGGGCGACGTTTCCAATCGCGTAATGATCCTCGACCACGGCCGCTGCGCAGCCGAGGGCGACGTCGCCGGCATCAAGGGTTCGCTCGAAGAATATTTCCTTTCAAAGATTTCTCAGCGGCGCGAATTCAAGGTGGCGCCGTTTCTGACCGGGGGGGCGGCGTGAGGCCTCTCCTCGAAATCGCGCGCCTCGAACTGCGGCGGCTCTGGCGTTCGCGCGCGGTTTTGGCGTTGCTGGGGCTGTCGCTCGCGTGGATGTTCGCGACGCCGCACGTCCTCAAGTCGGACGGCACCCCTGACGGCGCGAGGGAACTTTACGTCCACTTCTCGCTCGGCGGCGCGTTCGCGCTCACGCTCATTGCGCTTGCATCGTCCGCCGCGTCGTCGCTCTCGCGCGAACGCGACGAAAAACGCCTCCAGCTCACTCTCGTGCGGCCTGTCAGGTTCTTCGCCGTGGCGCTTGCGAGGACGATCGCCCTCGTCGCGGTCGGGGCGGCGAATCTTGCCGTATGCGCGGTGGTGCTCGCATTTTCGGCCGACACGGCCATCCGATGCTCGCGCGTCGTTTCGCCTGTCATGATCAGTCCGCGCGCGGAAGCCGAGCTCATGTACGACGAGTTCATGAAGGACCCCGAAACGCCGCCGGAAGTCAAGAAGACGAAGAAAAGCGTCGTCCTTCGCCTCCTCACGCAAAAGGCCGTCGATAATTACCAGTCCATCGCTCCGGGCGAGACGGTCTCCTGGGATTTCGGCGAGGTTCCCGGCGCGGATTCGTCGAGGCTCGCGGTCCGCCTGCGCTTCACGAACGATTTCGACATGCGCGAGGAAGTTCGCGGCACGTTCGTCTACGGGGGGCTCTCGGGCGTCGTCAGCAACATAACGCAGGCCGTCGTCAAAGTGCCGCTCGTGCGCAACGGAGAGGAAGAAAGCCCGGGCGCGCCGGCGCCGCGTCTCTCGTTCACAAACGCCGGCGAGACGTCGCTCATGCTGCGTCCGCGCCGCGATATCAATATTCTCGTCGAGGAGGACTCGTTCGCCGCGAATCTGGTGCGCGCCTATCTCGAACTTGTTTCGATAATGGCGCTCGTCATCGCATTCGCAATGTTGCTTGGAGCGGGGCTCGGACGCTCCGTCGCCGTGTTCACATGCATTTCGTTCATCTTCGCATCGGTCGTTTCAGGCGACATTATCGAGCAATATCCCGATCAGCTTGAGACCGACCGCATCGACAGCATCGGACTTGCGATAACCCGCGCCGTGCAGTTTGTCTCGCGGCCCGTGGCGTCGCTGCGTCCGCTCGCCGCGCTATCTTCGGACGAAATGGTGGAGGGCGGCGAGACGGCGCAGGTTTTCGCTCTCGATTTCCTCCTCGTCCCGCTTGTCGCCTCGCTCCTGTGCGGCGCCGTGATGACGAGGAAGAAGCAGTAAGCTCTGGGGGACCGTGCGGGAGTATGGTAGAGAGCCGTAGCGCCAAGGAGGCGCGGCTAAAGCCGCGCCTCCTTGACGATTATGCCGCCACAACGCGCAGGACTTAGGCCTTAATGCGCGAGCGCGGCTTCGGCCTTGGCGTTGTCCTTGAATTTGAAGATGAGAACGGCCTTGTCGCTGTTGCCGAGGGCGTATGCGTAGGAGTATTCGATGTCGACGTCCGCCTTGTCGAGTTTCTCCATCAGTTCGGCCATCCCGCCCGGACGGTCGGCGACGCTCGCCATGACGACTTCCGTATCGCGGACGGCAAAGCCGGCCTTGGAGAGGACTTCAAAACCCTTGACGTGATCGTCGAGAATCATGCGCACGATGCCGAAGTCGGTCGTGTCGGCCAGCGAGAGCGTGACGATGTTGACGTTGCTCGCCGCGAGGGCCCGGCAGGCCTTTGCAAGCTGGCCGGGGCGGTTTTCGAGAAAGATGCTGATTTGTTTGACTAGCATGGCTTTGGAAAATTTGCGGTTTTACTTTTTGCGGTTGTCGATGACGCGCTTGATCTTGCCTTCGCTGCGCGGCAGGGTGCCGGGGCCGACGAGAGTGATCTTCGGCGTGAGGCCGATGATCGTCTTGACGGCGGCGAGCACGCGCTTACGGAGCGCTTCGAGGTCGCGGATGTTGTCGGAGAACGCTTCCGGTACGACTTCGACTTTGATTTCGAAGAGGTCGAGGGTGTCCGTCGACGAGAGATGGATCTGGTAGTGCGGGGCGATTTCCGGCACTTTCATGAGGCCCGTCTCGATCTGGCTCGGGAAGACGTTGACGCCGTGGACGATGAGCATGTCGTCGGTGCGGGCGTGGATGCGGTCCATGACGCGCATCGTGCGGCCGCATTTGCAGGGTTCGGTCTGGAGGCGCGAGATGTCGCGTGTGCGGTAGCGGACCATCGGAGTGCCGCGGCGGTCGAGCGTGGTGAAGACGAGTTCGCCCTGTTCGCCGTCTGGCAGGACTTCAAGCGTGTCGGGGTCGATGATTTCCGGGTAGAAATGATCTTCCCAGACGTGGAGGCCGTTGCAGTACGGGCAGTTGCCGGCGACGCCGGGGCCTGCGATTTCCGTGAGCCCGTAGATGTCGTGCGCGGTTATGCCGGAGATTTCCTCTATCTTGCGGCGGATTTCGTCCGTCCAGGGTTCCGCGCCGAAAATGCCGTGCTTGAGTTTCGTGTCGCGGCGGAAGTCTACGCCCATCTGCGCGGCGGTCGTCGCGAGGTGGAGGAAGTAGCTGGGTGTGCAGGCGATGGCTGTGACGCCGAGGTCTTTCATGAGCATGATCTGCTTTTCCGTGTTGCCGGCGCCTGTCGGCAGGACGGCGCAGCCGAGTTTCTCGCCGCCGTAGTGCGCGCCGAGCCCGCCCGTGAAGAGGCCGTAGCCGTAGGAGACTTGCAGCACGTCCTCCTCCATGATGCCGTACATCGCAAGGCACCTTGCCACGCCGTCCGACCAGATGTCGACGTCCGCCATCGTCGCCGGGATGCAGATCGGCTTGCCGGTCGTGCCCGACGAGCAGTGGAAGCGGACGATGTCCTTCATCGGCGCCGCGGTGAGGCCGTATGGATATTCGTCGCGCAGGTCCGTCTTTATCATGAACGGGAATTTGGCGAGGTCGGCGAGCGTGGCGAGGTCGCGCGGCTTGACGCCTTTCTCGTCGCAGCGTCTGCGGAAGAGCGGAACCCGTTCGTATTCGTACGGGATGAGCTCCTGGAGTTTCGCGAGTTGCATCTTGCGCAGCCCGGCTACATCGATGTAGTCTTTCTGAGATATGGGGTTCATGGGGTTTTGTGGGTGGAGTAGAAAGTAGGAAGTAGGAGATAGGGACGTGGGGTCAGGGGAGGGCGGCTAGCAGTTTCACCATCTCGCCGTCCGTGCCGATTGTGATGCGCAGGCGATCGCGCGTGAGGGGTGTCTCGAAATAGCGCACGAAGATGCCCGCCTTCTTGAGCGCGAGGAATATCTCTTTCGCGTTCTGCTTGGGCGGGCGGGCGAAGACGAAGTTGGATTCGCTCGGGATTACGTCCCAGCCGCGTTTGACGAGTTCCGCGGTGAAGGCTTTGCGCGTTTTCTTTATCTTGGCCGCGTTTGTCTTCATCCACTTCTGGTCCTTGACGGCGGCTAGGGCGACGGCCTGGGCTATCGCGTCGACGTTGTAGGAATCCTTGATTTTGTAGAGCGCTTCGACGAGCGGGACGGGTCCGACGCAGTAGCCGACGCGCAGTCCCGCGAGCGAATAACTCTTCGAGAACGTCCGCATCACGATCGTATTGCGGTTGCGCGGCGCGGCGGCGAGCGGCATTGCATTCGAGCGGGCGAAGTCGGCATAGGCTTCGTCGACGAGCAGGATGCCCTTGTAGCGGCGGGCGAATTTCGCGATTTCGTCCGGCTCGATGAAAGCGCCCGTCGGTGCGTTCGGGTTCGTGAGGAGGAAAAGCTCCGGCGCGCCGGCGGCTTTCGTATCGAACGCGGCGAGGTCCGGGACGCCGCGCCACTCGACGCCGCGTATCGCCGCTATCGTCTTGTAGAGCGAATAGGAGGGGTCGAGCGAGGCGAGCGCGCCGCCGTCTTCCACGAACGCCTTCGCCGCGAGCGCGAGCACTTCGTCCGAGCCGTTGCCGACGAATACGTGCTCCGGCGTCGTCTTGCAAAGCCGCGCAATCGCCTTCCTGAGTGCCATGAAGACGGGGTCGGGATATTTGCGCAGGCGATCGAGATCGAAACCGGCGAGCGTTTTCGCGCATTCCGGCGACGGCGGGTACGGGTTTTCGTTCGTGTTGAGCTTCACGACGTCTTTCGACTTCGGCTGTTCGCCGGGGACGTATGGCGAAAGCTCGCGGACTCGTTTTGCGATGGGCATGTTATTTTTCCTCGCTTTCCACGCGGTCTTCGGTTTTGTAGTAGTCTTTCACGTCGGGGACGATAAGCTCCGCGCTCGTGTGCATGGAATGACGGCGCAGGAGGAAGATGAATACGTATTCGTCCGTCGAGTAGCTCACGATATCGCGCACTCCCGTCGCGCCTTCCTTGCGGATGGCGTAGTCGAGAAGCCTCATGTTGTTTTCGAGCGTGACGGTGTCTCTGAACAGTTTGAACCCGGCTTCGTTCGGCTGCATGGGGTCGCCGCTTGCGATGGGGATGAAACTGAAGAGCTGCCAGCTCGAGATTTCAATATCCGCCATCGTCTTTTCAACGCGGCTTATTCTCACCGCCGCGCATCCGGAGAACAGCGCCGCGGCCGCAATCGCGAGAGTGGACTTCACAAGGCGTTTCATTGCAGCACCCCCGTGATCTGGATTTCCCGGAACGTGAGGACATACGGAATCGGGACCTGGAATTCGATTCCAGGCAGATTGAACATTACGTTCTCCCGTGTGTGGTACGTGATGTCGCGCAATTCTTTGCCGGGGCGCGTCTTGGAGTAGTCGAGGAGGCGCTTTTGGATTTTATCGAGTTTGACGTCGTCGCGGAAGAATACGAACGGGGTGAGCGCGTCGCTGCGCGCGTTGCCGGTCGCGATCGGAAAGCGCCCGAACAGATACCAGCCGTAGTTGGTGACAAGCACGTTTTCGTCTCCAGTGCGCGCAAGGGTCCCCGATTCAAGCGTGAAGCATCCGGCGGCGTGCACCGCCAGCATCGCGGCAAAGAACTTTGTCAATATCGGTTTCATGTGAATATTATAGCAAAGTTCTTCCGGCTTCGCCAAAAGAATTTTTCGATTTTTCGATTTACGATTTACGATTTTACGATTTGCGATTTTCAAATTTTTTCAATTGACCTACAAACATTCCTTTTTCTCCCGCAGAGAGCTTGAGAGTTCGCAGAGGCTTAAAAAGTTGAAAAGCGCTCTGCGGGAGAAAAATCGCAAATCGTAAATCGCAAATCGAAAATTCTCATCAACCGGCGAATCCGGCCGCGACCGCGCGGTCGTCGAAGGGGATTTTGACGCCGTTTATCTCCTGCGTCGTTTCGTGGCCCTTGCCGCAGATGAGAACGGTGTCGCCGCGTTTTGCCGAGGCGAGGGCGAGGGCGATCGCCTTTGCCCTGTCGCGCTCGCGCATGGCCGCGGCCGGACGGGCGAGGCCGGTCAGGATTTCGTCGATTATCGCGTCCGGGTCTTCGCTGCGGGGGTTGTCGCTCGTGACCACCACCCTGTCGGCGAGCCGTTCGCACGCTTCGCCCATGAGCGGGCGCTTGCGGCGATCCCGGTCGCCGCCCGCGCCGAATACCACCCAAAGCTCGCCGGGCGTGAATTTCCTCGCGGCCGCGAGGACTTTTTCGAGCCCGTCCGGCGTGTGGGCGAAGTCCACGAATACGCGCGCCTTGGATGCGGTCTTTACTTCTTCCAGGCGCCCCCATCGCGGCTTGAGCATGGGAATTTTCGCCTGTATGTCCGCACGGGCGATTCCCGCCGCCTCTGCGAGCGTCGCCGCGAGAAGCACGTTGGATTTGTTGTAGTCGCCCGCGAGTTGCAGCGCCGAAAGGTCGTATGCGCTCTCCTTTATCGTCACGGGGATGACGTTCAGCGCCGGTATCGCACGGCATGCCGCGTACATCTTTTCGCCGTTTTCGCCGTCGAGGCACACTGCGTAGGGAGCGCCGGGCGATTCGCGCGCGATTTGCTCCGCGAACGAAAGTTTGACGCGGAAGTATTCTTCCATCGTCTTGTGGTAGTCGAGGTGGTCTTCGCTGAGATTCGTGAATCCGCCGCCGGCGAACAGCGTGTCGCCCGTGCGGCGCTGGTGGATGGCGTGGCTCGAGACTTCCATCGCGCAATCCTTAGCGCCGTTCGCCTCCATCTCGCGGAATATCTCCTTGAGCTGCGCGAGCGGCGGTGTCGTGTAGCCGGTGTAGAACCGGCGCGCGAGAGTGTTCGCTTCGACGGTCGTTATGTACGCCCCGCCGAGAAATTCGGCGAGGATCCACGTCGTCGTCGTCTTGCCGTTCGTGCCTGTGACGCCCCAGATGCGCATCCTACCGGACTCCTTTCCAGTCGCCAAAGCGCTTCGCCGCGAGGAGCTTGTGCTCGTCGTCCTTGCCGCCGTTCACGTAGGGGTCGATCGATATTCCGCCGCGGGATGCGAATTTCCCGGCCACTTCGAGATACTTCGGCTCCATCAGCTTCCAGAGGTCGTCGAAGATGATGTTGACGACGTCTTCGTGGAAATCGCCGTGGTTGCGGAACGAGAAGAGGTAGAGCTTGAGCGATTTCGACTCGACGAGTTTGGCGTCGGGTATGTAGCGGATCGTGAGCTCGGCGAAATCCGGCTGCCCGGTTTTCGGGCAGAGCGTCGTGAATTCCGTCGCCGTGAGCGTCACCCAGTAGTCGCGCTCCGGGTGGGCGTTCGAAAACGTCTCCAGGATTGCGGGGTCGTAGTCTTTCACCTCGCGCGCTTTCGTGCCGAGCGATTGCAGAGTTTCAAGGTCGGTTCTCATAGGGAATAGTAGGAAGTAGGAAATAGGAAGTAGGAGATTCTAGGACATCTAGGACTTCTAGGTTTTCTAGGACATCTAGATTTCTAGGCCTTCGGACTGGTTATCCGTTTCTTCGCTTCGCCGCCTTGGGCGAGTGCGGCGTGGAGGCGGCCGGCGTCGCATTGGCCGAGCGCGGCACGGAAGTCCTCAAGGCGCGCTATGTAGCGCGAGAGGACGTCCGCGAGTTTGTCGCGGTTGGCGAGGAAGAGTTCGGTCCAGACGTCCGGGTCTGGCGCGCCGACGCGCACCATGTCGCGGAAACTGCCCGCCGAAAAGCCGTCGTGTTCCGCCGAGAGCGGATCGCGGACGTATGCCGACGATATGATGTGGCAGAGCTGGCTCGTGAACGCGATCATTTCGTCGTGGTGTTCCGGCGTGGTGGAGACGATCTTCGCAAATCCGAGCGAGCGGAAGAACTTTTCGAGCGTGTCGAGCGGCCCGCGCCCAGTGTAGGGATATGGCGTCAGGATCATGGAAGCGCCCTTGAAGAGGCCGGGCGTCGAGTTTGCGAAGCCGCCCACCTCTTTGCCGGCCATCGGGTGGCCGCATACGAGGTGCCACTTCGCCGCGAGGCATTCATCGCGGAATGCCTCGTAGAGCGGCCGCTTCACGCCGCACACGTCGGTCGCGATGGCGCCCGGCTTGAACGCCGGAGAGTGTTTGCGCAGCCACGGTTCGATGGCCGAAGGCGGCATGGCGACGATTACGATGTCCGCCTGGGCGAAGAAATCCGAATCTTCGCCGTGGTGGAAGCCGCGCGCATCGTATCCCGCCGCCTGCGCGGCTTTCAAGAACGAGCCGCCGATGAGACCGAGTCCTGCGACTGCGATTTTCATGCGAAAAGAGCCTTCCTGACTTTCGCGATGCGCTGCATCGTCGCTTCGAACATCGCCGGCGTCTGGGATTGCGCACCGTCGCATTTCGCGTGCGGCGGATCGTTGTGGACTTCGATGATGAGCCCATCCGCGCCTATCGCCGTCGCCGCAACCGCGACCGGGTCGACAAGGTATGCGTAGCCTGTCGCGTGCGAGGGGTCCACGACGACGGGCAGGTGCGTCAGCCTCCTCAGCGCCGGCACCACGGCGAGGTCGAGCGTGTTGCGCATCGCCGTCTCGTATGTCCTGATGCCGCGCTCGCAGAGTATCACGTTTTCGTTGCCGCTGGCCATTATGTATTCGGCGCTCATCAAGAGCTCCTGCAGAGTCGCGCACATTCCGCGCTTGAGGAGAATCGGCTTTTTCGTGTACGAGCCGACTTCCTTGAGCAGGTTGAAGTTCTGCATGTTTCTCGCGCCGATCTGGATGACGTCGACGTCGTTGAAGAGGTCGATGTGCTGGAAATCCATGAGCTCGGTCACGATTGGCAGTCCGGTTTCCTTCTTCGCCGTGAGAAGCATGTCGAGGCCGGCCTTGCCAAGGCCCTGGAACGAATACGGCGAGGTGCGCGGCTTGAACGCTCCGCCGCGCAGCATCGTCGCCCCCGCGGCCTTCACCGCCTTGGCGACGCACACGATCTGCTCTTCGCTTTCCACCGAACACGGCCCTGCGATCACCGAGAACGCTCCGCCGCCTATCTTCACTCCGCCGCAGTCGATCACCGAATCGTCCGGATGGAATTTCCTGTTCGCGGCTTTGTAGGGCTCCTGGATGCGCTGCACGGATTCCACCACGTCCAGCGCTTCGATGAGCCCGGGGTCGAGTTCCGCCACGTCGCCGACGCAGCCGATTACCGTCTGCAGAGAGCCCTGCGAGACGTGCGGCTCGATGTTCTTCGATTTGAGAAGCCCTTTGAGGTTCTCCACCTGCGCCTCGTCGGCGCCTTTTTTGATGAGGATTATCATGGATTTGTCCGTCTAGTTTCGAATCTGGGTAAAAGAAAAACCCTCCGCCTGTCGGGCGAGGGCTCATTGAGAAGGTGCTGTCATCTATGTTTTTTTGGATACAGCCTCGCACGCCCTACGCCCTCACGGCGTAAAGTAGAAGTGAAACCAATATCCAAAGTAATTTGCCTTCATCTTGCAAGTTTTTTCAACTGCCGCGTATTATATCATAATAGCAGGCGACTAGGCAAGGGGGAATTTTCAGTTAGAGGGAAGCGGGAGGGCCGCGCTCCAGCGCCGTCGGCATTGACCAATGGGGCGGGAGTGTGGTAGAATATTCGCCCCACAGATGAAAGTATGACATGGAAGGAAAAGGAAAGATAGTTTTTGTGACGGGGACGGACACCGGCGTCGGCAAATCGGTTGTGACGGGTGTCCTCGCCCGCGACATGCGCAAGGGCGGGATCGATGCGATCACGGTCAAACTCGTGCAGACGGGCAACGATGGCTTTTCGGAGGATATCGAGCTGCACCGCAAGTTGATGGGAGGCGTCGAATTCGAAGAGGACCGGCTGGGTCTGACGGCGCCGCAGATATTCAAGTTCCCGTCGTCGGCGCTTCTCGCCGCGCAGTTGGAAGGCCGGGAAGTCGACGTCGGCAGGATCGTCGCGTCCGTCGAGGAATGCGCACGGCGGCGCGAAGTCGTGCTCGTCGAAGGCGCGGGAGGGCTTTTCGTGCCGCTCACGGACGATCTCGCCGCGATCGATCTCGTCCAGCGCGAAGGATGGCCGGTCGTGCTCGTCTGCAACGGCCGCCTCGGCTCGATAAACCACACGCTCCTCTCCATCGACGCATTGCGCTCGCGGTCCATCCCGCTCGAGCGCGTCGTATACAACTGGGCGCCGGACGTCGACCCGGTCATCGACCGCGACACGCCCGCCACAATCGAGCGCTATTTGAAAAAATGGGGGTTCGACGGCGTGGATGTCGCGCGGTTCGAAAAAGTCGAAAAGTCCCAAGTCCCAACCGCTTCGCGTAAGTAGGAAGTAGGAGATAATACTTGCGTCCCGCCTGAACAGCAAATTTCTTACTTTCTACTTCCTACTTCCTACTTTTAAGTCCCAAGTCCTAGATGAACTAGAGGTTCTAGATGGTCTAGAAGTTCTAGAGGTTCTAGCCCTTTCAACTTTTCAACCTTTCAACTTTTCAACTTTTCAACCATGACTCCGTTGGAATACGATCGAACGCATATCTGGCATCCATACGCCTCGCTGAAAGACCCTCCGCGGGCGAGGTTCGTGCGTGAGGCGCGCGGCCTTGAAATCGTCCTCGACGACGGACGCCGCCTCATCGACGGCGTTGCGAGCTGGTGGTGCGTGGCGCATGGCCACAACCACCCCGCGATAGTGGAGGCGATTCGCTCGCAGGGCGAAAAACTCTGCCATGTGATGTTCGGCGGTTTCACGCACGAGCCGGCGGTGGAGCTTGCGCAGCGGCTTTCTCGCATCGCGCCGCCCGGACTCGACAGGGTGTTCTTCGCGGACTCGGGCTCGATAGCGGTCGAGGTGGCGGTGAAGATGGCGCTCCAGTATCAAGTCGCGAAGGGGCGTTCCGGCCGCGGCAAGATGATGGCGCTCGCCGGCGGCTACCATGGCGACACGGCGTGCGCGATGGCGTTGAGCGACCCGGACGGCATGCATGTATTGTTCGAAGGCATGATGCCGCGCCACTATTTCGCGGCGAAGCCCGGCACACCCGGCGCGCTCGAATCGCTGCGCCGCGTCGTCGAAGAACACGCGGACGAACTTGCGGGCATCATCTGCGAGCCGATTTTGCAGGCGGCGAACGCGATGAATTTCTACGGCGGCGAATACCTGCGGGAAATGCGCGCGCTTGCCGACGAGTTCGATCTCGTCCTCGTGTTCGACGAGATCGCGGCCGGGTTCCACCGCCTCGGGCCGCGCTGGGCGGCCGAATTCGCGGGCGTAAAGCCGGATGTGATGACGATCGGCAAGGCGCTCACCGGCGGCCACATCACGCTTGCCGCGACGCTCGCGTCGGAGAAGGTCGCCGATACGATTTCCAACGGCCGCCCCGGCGCGTTCATGCACGGGCCGACGTATATGGCCAATCCTCTTGCATGCGCCGCGGCGTGCGCTTCGCTCGATATTTTCGCTTCCGCGGACTACGCCGCGAAGACCGCCGCAATCGCGGACGTCTTTTCCCGCCGCCTCGCCCCGGCCAAGGCGCTCGAGAATGTGGTCGATGTGCGCGGGCTCGGCGCGGCGTGGGTGCTTGAAATGCGTTCTCTTCCCTCGCGCGAGGATATCGACCGCGTGATAGACGAACATGGCGTATGGCTGCGGCCGTTCGGGAAATTCATCTACGCAATGCCGCCGCTCGTCGCCGGCGAGGCCGCATGCCGCCGCATCGCCGACGCGATGCTCGCAATGGCTTCGTGCCCTCCCGGGCCGCAGGCTGATGGAGATTTCCATGAGTGACGGACAAACCCCGGACTCCGCAACGGCGGCCTTTAGCGTGAAGATGCGAGCGAGCGCGCACGGTGTGCACGTCTCCGGAGCCGAGCGCATCGTGGGAGCGAAGGATGTCGAGCGCACACTCGTCGCACTCGCCCGGAGGGCGATGACGCACGACCGCGGCGCGGTCGATTTCGTGAACTTCAAGGTCGAGCGCGCGCCAGACGTCCTGCGCATAGAGTCGCTGAAGGTTTCGGCGTTCGAAGCGACGACGCCTGACGAAGGCTGGGCGGAGATCGAGCGCGTCCTCGCCGCCGCCGGCATCGCGAGAGCGGCGGAGCTGCGTTCGCTGTTCAAGTCGACGCATGCGATGCGCGGCGCGATGGTTCTCGACGCCGCCACGCTCGAGCGCCTGGAGCCGGACCGCGAACGCGGCGTGAGGGTTTCGGCAATCGACAGCGACCCTTCGCCGAGCGCCGCGGTCAAGTGCCATTACATCGAGGCGGTGGCGCTCGCTACGAAGGTGCTTGCCGCGCCGGGCATGGTTGCGGAGATTTGCGTCTCCGACGATCCCGGCTACACGACCGGCTACGTCTCTACGCGCGAGACGGGCTACCGCCGCATCACGTGTCTGAAACGCAAAGGCGATGCGAACGGCGGGCGTATTTTCCTCTACGCGGGCGGCCGCGCCGCGCTTGGCGAGTCGCTCGAATTCCTACAGCGCAGCCCCGTCGTCGTCTACGGCATCCCCGGCGTCGAGCGCGAAGTGCGCGATACGCGGGAGGCTGGGCTTGAGAGGGAACTCGCGGCACGGCGCGAAGCGGGCCTCGAGCGTGTCGTGGCGGTGAGAGAGTCTTCGCTCGTTTCGTTCGCTTCCAACGACTACCTCGGCCTCGCCGGAGACCCGCGCGTCAAAGCCGCCGCCGCCCGGGCCGCGCTCGAATTCGGCGCGGGCGCGGGTGCTTCGCGCCTCGTCACAGGCACCCTGCCGCCGCATGTCGAGCTCGAACGCCGCATCGCCGCCTTCAAACATGCCGCAGACGCGATCGTCTTCTCGACTGGATACATGGCCAACCTCGGCGCGATAACGGCGATTGCAAAGAAGGGCGACGTCGTATTCTCCGACGAGCTCAACCACGCCTCGATAATCGACGCGTGCAGGCTTTCCGGCGCCGAGGTGATTGTCTATCCGCATCTCGACATGGATGCGCTCTCGCGGCGTCTTGGCGCGTGTGGCGGTTTCCGCAGGAGGCTTGTCGTTTCAGACGGCGTGTTTTCGATGGATGGCGATGTTCTCGATCTTGCGCGTTTCGTAGAAGTCTGCCGCCGCCATGATGCGTTCTCGATGGTCGACGAAGCACATTCGACCGGCGTCCTTGGCGCGACCGGCCGCGGGCTTGGCGAGCTCTACGGCGGCCTTGCGCCGGATATCATGATGGGGACGCTCTCGAAGGCGCTCGGATCGCAAGGCGGCTACATTGCCGCATCGCGCACGATAGTCGAATACCTGCGCCAGACGTCGCGTCCGTTCATCTTCAACACCGCTCCCAACCCGGCCGCGATGGCCGCCGCGTCCAAGGCGCTGGAGATAATCGAAACGGAACCTGCGCTCGTCGCGCGACTCCAGCGCAACATCGCGCTCATGTGCGAAGCGCTCGGCGTCGAAAGCCGCTCGGCCATAATTCCCGTCGTCATCGGCGACGAACGCGAAGCCTTGCGCGTCTCGGATGGATTGCGGCGGAGGGGTTTCCTCGTCCCGGCGATACGCTACCCGACCGTCGCGCGCGGTAGCGCCCGTCTGCGCATCGCAATCTCGGCTACACACACTCCGGAAGACATCGCCGCCCTCGCCAGGGCGCTGAAGGATTGAAAATCGAAAAATGGAAACAAAATCTACATTGGCGCCAATCATATTCGGCACGTCCTGCCTCGGCAACCTCTACAAAGCCATCCCTTTCGCGACCAAGGTGGATATCGCCGCGGAATGGTTCAAGGCGTTCGAGCGTCCTGTCGTCGATTCCGCCGGCAAATACGGAGCCGGACTTTCGCTGGAGTCGATAGGCAAGGCGCTCAAGGCGCTCGGGAAGCAGAATGGCGAGCTGGAGATTTCGGTCAAACTCGGCTGGCGGCGTTCACGCCGTCTCGCGCCGGGCGAAGAGGAGACGTTCGAACCGGGCGCGTGGAAGGATGTTGGCTGGGATGCCATGCAGGATATCTCGCAGGAGGGCATCCTGCGCTGCCACGCTGAAGCGAAGGAGCTCCTTGGCGGATATGGCGTAGACCTTGTTTCCGTGCACGACCCCGACGAGTTTCTCGCCTCTGGCGGTTCGCTCGACGACATCCTCGGCGCGTACGATTCGCTCTTTGCGCTCAAGGCTCGCGGCGAGGCGAAAGCGGTCGGCATCGGCGCCAAGGACTGGCGCTCGATCAAGCTCCTGTGGGAGAAGGGCGTGCGGTTCGACTGGGTGATGTTCGCTTGCGCGCCGACGCTGCTCGTACACCCGCCGGAGCTGCTGGAGTTTGTCGCGGAATTGAAAGCATCGGGCGTGGCGCTTGTCGACTCTGCGGTGTTCAACGGCGGATTCCTGACAGGCGGCGAATATCTCGACTACCGCAAGGCCGATCCTGCGGCGGATGCGGCGGCATACCGGTTCCGCGACGCGTATCTCGCGCTTTGCCGCAAATACGCGTTCGACCCGGCCGCGCCCGCCGTGGAGTATGCGTTCCGTCTCGGCTTCGACTCGGTCGCGCTCAATACATCGTCCCCGAAGCGCATTCTGCAAAACGCCGCCTACGCCTCTGCAAAGGCGCCGGCGGAGTTTTGGGAAGAAGTTGAAAAGTTGAAAGGCTGACGGGCATTCTAGGGCTTGAAAGCCTTTCAACTTTTCAACCTTTCAACCTTTCAACTACGGCCGCAATGAATTGCGGCCCTCCCGCCTTTCAACTTTTCAACCTTTCAACTTTTCAACTTTTTTACGCGAATAGCCACGTGGAGAGGTAGCGCTCGCCGGTGTCCGGCAGAAGGACGACTATCGTCTTGCCTGCGAAGCCGGGGCGCTTGGAAAGTTCCAATGCCGCCCAGAGCGCAGCGCCGGATGAAATGCCGACGAACAATCCTTCCTCCGCCGCGGCGGCGCGGGCCGTCCGTCCGGCGTCTTCCGCCGAGACCTTCACGACTTCGGAAAGCAGCGTCGTATCGAGCACCTTCGGCACGAACCCCGCGCCTATCCCTTGCAACTTGTGGGGGCCCGGCGCGCCACCCGAGAGGACTGGCGATGTATCAGGCTCGACCGCGACGAGTTTGACGCCGGGATTTTTCTCCTTGAGGAATCTTCCCGCGCCGGTGATCGTCCCGCCGGTGCCGACGCCGGCGACGAATGCCGCGACTTCGCCCGCCGTGTCCTGCCAAATCTCCGGCCCTGTCGTGCGATAGTGGGCCGCGGGGTTGGCGGGGTTCTCGAATTGCTGGAGGATGACCGAGCCGGGCGTCGCCGCCCTGAGTTCCTCCGCCTTGTCGATCGCGCCCTTCATCCCGGCGGCGCCTGGCGTGAGCACGATTTCGGCCCCGTACGCCGCCGCGAGCTTGCGGCGTTCGATCGACATCGTTTCCGGCATGGTGAGGATGAGGTGGTAGCCCTTGACGGCGCTCACGAGCGCGAGGCCTACTCCAGTGTTGCCGCTTGTAGGCTCGATGATAGTCGCGCCGGGCTTGAGCGAGCCAGTCCTCTCGGCCGCCTCCACCATAGAGAGCGCGACGCGGTCCTTGGCGCTGCCGCCGGGGTTGAAGAACTCCACCTTGGCGAGCACTTTAGCGCCGCCTTTGTTGAGCTTCGACGAAATCTCGACGAGCGGCGTTCCGCCGATTCTCGCGAGGATGCTTGTTTCTTTGCTGTTCATAGTTTCGTTGGTTGTTTTATTGTAAATCGATATACTCTTCAAGCCCCGCGGACGCGAGCCATGAGAGCATGCGGCGGTTCGAGAAGTCGAGATCGTGCGCGACCGTGTCGAGCGCGTACAGTGTGGGGTCGAAGAGCGGCTTCTCGCGGCGGCGCGAAAGCATGGTCGAAAGCCATGCGACGGGGCGTATCGCCCACATCGGGAGCGAGCATTCGCGCAGGCGCTTGCCTCCTAGATAAACATCTGCGATGGCGCGGTAGTATTCTGCGAGCGTGGTGCGTCTGGAGTCCAGCACGAGCGCTCCCTTGCCGCCTGCTTCGTCTAGAACCATTGCCGCATGCAGGACCCGGCACACGTTCTCTACATGCGCGAGCGGCCAACGGTTGCGTCCTTTCCATTTGCCGAAGTGGAAGACGAGTGGCGAGGTTTCGAGGTAGGCGACGGTGCGCGGTGTGATGGACGTATCGCCGCGACCGTAGACTACGCACGGCCTCACGCAGCTGAAGCGCTCCGGCGGCAGGTTCGCGGCGAGCCATTTCTCTGAAAGTATCTTGTATTTCGGGTAGGGGTTGTCCGCCGCTTCGTCGAACGCAAGCGCGTCTTCATCTTCGCCGTGGAAATCATGAAGGCCGTAGACATCCGACGTCGAAAGGTAGACGAAGCGTTTGACTCCATGGACCATTGCGGCGGAGGCGAGATTTTTCACGGCGTCGAAATTCGCGGCGCGGAACCATTCGTCCCGCCCGACGTCGCTCGCGCGTGCGGCGATGTGGATCACGTAGTCGATTCGTTCCTCGAAGAGTTTCGGCAATGCGGTCTCGTCGGTCATGTCGAGGGCGAGCGTCTTCACGCCAAGGTTCGAAAACCGTTCGCACACGCGGCGATGGACCGTGCCGACGACGCGGTAGCCGTGCGCGGCGAAATACTCCGCCGCGTTCGAGCCGATGTAGCCTCCCGCACCTGTGACAAGCACTGTTTCCATAAATCAGCATTCGGCATTTCGCATTCGCGTAAGTAGGAAGTAGGAGATAATACTTGCGTCCCGCCTGAATAGCAAATTTCCTGCTTTCTACTTCCTACTTCCTACTTTCTGGATATGGCTCCCATCATCCCGTCCCAATATGCGGCTGTGGCGGCGAGGCGCGAGGCTTGCGGAATCGTGCGGTAGTCCGGCGGCGGCGCGACCATGCGAAGAGTCCGGTCGCCGCAGGAAATGCGGAAGTCGCATTCCTCGCCGTCGCTGAATCCCCCGTGCCCGATCTTGATCGCGCCTTCTACCTTCAGACCGGACGGGACGGCGAAGACGAGTTCGTATTCGCCGACTCCTCCGACGAGCGCCCAGCCGGGTTCTACGCCGGACGGCAGGGCTCGCGCGATTTCCGGTGCGATGGCGGCGAGAGCGTCCACCTCAAGCCGCATGCCGGGGTTGACTCTGCGGAAATTCTCCAGCGCGTCGAAGAAGCCTCCGCTCGTATCCGTCGCGAACAAGGCCTCGCTCGGGACACACTCGCGCAGTGGCGGCTCCGGGAGCGGCCGGCCGAGGAACACCGCGGCGTTTGCGGCGCCCAGCGGGCCTGTTGCATACAGGTCGAACGCCTCTCGGCGCGATGCTATGCGGCGGATGGGAGCCGGGCATGATGCGAACACGGTCGCGGTCCAGCTCCATTCTTGCGCCGTGCCGATGTCTCCGCCGGCCACTTTCGCACCATAGTGCGCCGCGACTTGTTCGATGCCGGATGCGACGCGAGAGTAGAACTCCTCGTCGTGCGCTTCGTCGACGATCCACGACTGTACCAAGACTTCCGGCTCCGCCCCGCACGCCAGCAAATCGGAGATGGCGCCATACGCCATGACGCGGCCTGCCGCTTCCGGAGCGAGCCCGTCGAGAAAGTCCTCGCGCGCGGAAAACGAATCCGTGGAGACGGCGATTTGGACTTGGCCGAGCGAGACGATCTCCGCATCGGCCTCGAACGCCCGCGTACCGTGTACAAGCGATAACGCTTCTATCAACTTCTTTTCGTCCATTTTAGTTTTCTCCTTGCGGCGGCGCAATGAGCCTCAGGCGGCGCGGGTGGAAGTCGACCGCGACAGGCAAAGCGCCGTGCGGATCGCCATCGTATTCAACCGCGACGGGCGCGGCGGAGGAGAATTCCGTCCTCCCGCGCAAAATGCGAAACTCGCCGCACGATTTGCCGCGAAACAATTTCCAGATGAGCGCGAGCGCTCCGGCGCGCGAGACATTGCGCACCATCCACAACGCATATTCATCTTCTGCGAGCGGCGGCAGGGCGAGGCGCATCCCGCCTGCGATGCGCGGCATTCGCGTGACGAGCGCATGGATGATGCCGCAAAGCATTTCGTCGCCCGCCGCAATGTCGTATCTGCGCGAGCGCAGCGTTTCCCGCACGACCGGCCAGAGCGTCCCTGCGAAATCTCCAAGTCGCGGGCGAAGCGCATTTGCCGAGGCGGACACCGCCGCGCCCATGCCTAGGTTCATCGAACAGAGGAAGGGGACGCCGTTCGCTGCGAGCACGGGGATTTCCCGCACTTCGCCCGTGCGCAGAGTTTCCACGGCGCGCGCCGGATCGAGCGGGATTCCGTGTTCGCGGCAGAAGTCAGGACTCGTGCCAGTGTAGAGGACGCCGAACTTGAGCGATGGATCGGGATTTTCGAGCACACCTCCTGCGATGGCGTTCACGGTCCCGTCGCCGCCGCATGCGACGATACTCTCGAATCCCTCCGCCTCGCGGGCTTTGCGGCGCGCCTCCTCGATATTTTCAAGAACGACGAACTCGCCTTCCGGCAGCAACCGCTTCAACTGCGGCAGCCGCCGGGCGCTTCTTCCTCCATGCGACGAAGGATTGACGAGTATGAGAAAACGGCTCATTTTAGTCAGCAGTTGGCAGTTATTGTGCCGGCCAGAGTTTTTG
>DFGB01000079.1:26986-70720 GCA_002371135.1 Verrucomicrobia bacterium UBA3761
ACCGACAAAATCGATAATCTCTGCGTCTCTGCGTCTCTGCGATAAAAATCTATTGCATGGTAGTGAAATGGCTTTTCAACCTTTCAACTTTTCAACTTTTCTGTATATCCCCATCTTTTCGTAGACTTTCGTCGGGGTCCCGGTTTTCCAGCCGGCGACGAGTTTTTCGGTTGCGCTCCACGGCAGCGGCAGCGCGGAGAAGTCCGCCGCGGCCGCGGCGATTTCTTTAGCATGCCTTTCGCATGTCCATTCTTCGCACGGGACGGGGAAGGCTTTGCGCATGCGTTCGTAGGCAGTCTCGAATCCGTCTTTCTCCAGATTGCCGAACGAGATGTTCACGAATTCGCAGGGCTGGACTTCGCCGCCGGCGCCGACGTAGAAGCGGTCGATGCCGCCGCAGCAGCAACCGAGCATTTCCGGCGACTCTTCGTACACCTGTGCCGTCAGAATCGTCGGGATGCGCGACTTGGCGGAATTGTAGTGCCGTTGCGCCTCGCACGCGACGCGGACGGCTTCGGCATGGAGCGACCGGTCGAACGCCTTCCCCATCCACGCGCCGCAGGCTTTCGGGTGGATGAGTTGCACGTAGTCGCACCCGTGCTCTGAGGCAAACGACATTATGCGGTCGATGCCGCCGTCGACTACTTCGCTGTCGGAGAGGACGGTGTTGAATCCTGTGAGCATCCCCGTCTCACGGCAGTCGCGCAGAAATTCTAGCGCGCGCCGCCATGAACCCGCCACGCCCGTGAAGGCGTCGTGCGCGTCCCTGTCGATCGAATGGATCGACGACATCACGCCCGTCGTCTTTAATTCGGCGAGGCGGCGGATTTTCTCCGGCGTCGCTGTGTAGCCGGTCGAGTTCACCCAGACTTCGAGGCCGGAGATTTCTGCTAGTACCGCTTCGAGGCGATCGAATCTTATGAGCGGCTCGCCGCCTTCGACCGCCCACGCCACGATGCCGAAGTCGCGCATCTTGCGGACGTTCTCGATTAGGACGGGGAGCGGAAGTTCATGTGCTTCGTCCTTGCGCTGATAGCAGTGCGGACACTTGTAGGCGCATGCCTTTGAAATCGAAAGGACGACGCTCACCGGGCGCGGCGGACGCGCGGCGACTTTGTCTTCGAGCGCCGTGAAGAAGGCCTGGGAAGGATAGCGCGGCAGGTAGAAGTCGAGCTTGTATTCGCCGGAGGCGAGGCGCTTCAATTTATGACGGTAGAAGATGCGCGTCAGCCGCGAAGCTTTCACGAGCGCCGACGGATGCCGCCAATATCGCAATGCGCACTCAAGCGACATGCGGACGTAGAATGCGAGTTTCCGGAGGCCGGTGATGTTCTCACTCTTTTTCATCGTCATACCAAAGGAACAGTAGTTGTATTGCCAAGAGAGAGGCGATTAGATACGGCCATGTAATCCAGAAAAAGCGGAAATGCAGCAGGGTGACGCAGAGCTGGCAGTTGAGGCATGTGGCGCGATGGAAGCGCGAGTGCGAAACGGCAAGATGGAATGCTACCGCCAACACGGCAACAAGCACGGCAAACACAAGAAAACGCACGTTCAGAATGGCAGTAAACCCCGCCAGTAAAACAGCTAGAAAAACCATGGAATCAGAAAGCACCAACGCCACTGACGGATAGAGCGTCTGGAGCGTCCGCACACCCGCCGCACGGTCACCTTTCACATCCTTGTAATAACTGTTGTGGCACATGAGAAAATGAACGGGCAAGATCCAAGCCGCGACAAATCCGAACTCGTCCAGCGTCGGGCAGCGTTTCGCCATACCGGCAATCGCGAACAGCGCACAGCACGAAATCGCAGAGGCGTAGACGAGGCAATTCAGCAAGGGAACGCGCTTGAGAAGCGAGTATGCGATATTCAGCGTCCCGCCCGCCGCGAGGAACGCGAGAGTCCACGGCGACATCGCAAAACCAGCGACCGCGATTGCGGCGAGCCCTGCTACAGAAACCGCAAACGCCGGAAGCGGTTTGAGCGCACCCGTCACCATCGGACGGTGCGGCGCGTTGATCGCGTCCTCGTTCCTGTCGCACCAGTCGCTGAAAATCTGGTTGAAGCCCCAGGCGAAGAATCCCATCGCAATCAGCGCCGTAGCGCGTAGCGTCCACCCTACGGGCCGCCATGTTGCATCCGCGCGAAATCCGAACCAATGCCAGTAATAGAGCCCCGCCAGCACGGTCGTCGCGGTGACGAATCCGTAGTAGAGCCGCATCGAGCGCAGATAGTAGTAGAGGAACTTCATTTGGCATTTGGCAGTTGGTGATTTCAGGAGCCAATAGCCACGAACGTGGAAGAGCGATTTGAGAGAGTGAACTTGTCGCACTGGGAGAGCCAACTGCTAACCAAGTTGCAATGCTTCTGCGATGATGTCCGCCGCTTCGTCGACAAGTTCGCGCGTGTGGGTGGCCATGAAGCTCGTGCGCAGAAGGGCGCATCCCTCCGGGACGCCCGGCGGCACGAACGGATTGACGAAAACTCCCGCGTCGTATATTTTCTTTGCGGCGAGGCATGTCTCGAACGTCCCGCCGACGGGGATCGGTATTATCGGCGTGGAAGTCGCGCGGGCCGTCGCGGCCATGGGGATGCCGCGCTTTGCGAACGCCTCTCTCGCGTAGAGCGAAATATCGCGCAGGCGTTCGACGAGTCCGGGATGCGCTTTGATGTGGCGCAGCGCGGCGAGGGCGGCGGCCGCGCTTGCGGGCGGTATCGCGGCGGAGAAGACGAACGGCGCCGACGAGTGGCGCAGGTAGTCGATCACTTCGCGCCGTCCTGCGACGAAGCCTCCCAGCGAGGCGAGAGATTTGGAGAATGTGCCCATCACGAGGTCGACCTCGCTCTCCAGAGCGAAGTGCGACGCGGTGCCGCGGCCGCCTGCGCCGGCGACGCCGAGGCCGTGCGCGTCGTCCACCATCACCGCGGCGCCGTGTTCTTTCGCCAGTCTGCATATGGACGGTAGATCGGCAAAATCGCCGCCGACAGAAAATACGCCGTCGACGACGATGAGCGTCCCGGCTCCGGCGGGAATTCTTTCGAGGCGCTTCTCCAGGCTCTCCATGTCGTTGTGCCTGTAGCGCAGCAGTCTGCCGCGACTCGTCTGCGCCGCGCAATATATGCTTGCGTGATCCTCGACGTCGCAGACTATAAAATCGCTCCGTCCGGCGAGCGCGCTTATCGCGCCGAGGTTCGTCTGGAATCCCGTCCCGAACGCGATTGCGTCCTCCTTGCCGGTGAACCCGGCGAGTTCGCGCTCGAGTTTAAGGTGCAGATCGAGCGTGCCGTTGACAAAGCGCGATCCGGAACAGCCCGTCCCGTATTTTTCGATTGCCTTGATCGCCGCTTCCACGATCTCGGGATTGTTCGCAAGGCCGAGGTAGTTGTTCGAGCCGAGCATGATGCGGCGGTGGCCTTCCATGACGACAACCGCGTCCTGCGGCGATTCCAGCCGGTGGAAGTACGGATATACCCCCGCCTGCCGGGCTTGCTCCGCCCGCCTGTCGGCAAGACATTTCTCGAACAAGCGTTTCATGAAGAATTTTTCGATTTGCGATTTTCGATTCACTACCATGCAATAGGTTTTTATCGCAGAGACTTGAGAGACGCAGAGTTTCCAAGGGTTTTTCGCATTTTTCATGAGACGTCAAATCAACACACTCTTTAGCCAAAATGAAAGAACTATGCGCTGTGCATATGAAATAACACCAACAAAATCCATAATCTCTGCGTCTCTCAAGTCTCTGCGATAAAAATCTATTGTATGCTATTGTTTCGATTTTCGATTTGCGATTTTCCTCTCTTGTCTCTCGAAGTTCCCCATGCTAAAAAGGGATGCTTGAAATCAATAGCAAGAGTATTATATCATATAATGAGGGAAGAGGGAAGGGGGAAGAGGGAAGAGGCGGGAGGGCCGCGCTTCGGCGCGGCCGGGGCTAGCGGCCTTGGAACATCTGGATTTTCCAGGAAAACCAGACAATCGGCCGCACTGAAGTCGAGGCCTCTTCCCTCTTCCCTCTTCCCTCTTCCCTGTTCCCTGTTCCCTCTTCCCCCCTTGACACTTTCACGATTTATTGGTATGATATGCGGTGAACACTGGAAAAGGTTGTGTGGCGGTGCTCTCACTTCCTGCTTTCTTTCTCTCCAATCCCCAATACAGGAGGAAAACGATGAAACACTTAACTAAAGCAAGACGCCTGATGCGCTTAGTCGCGCTTGCCGGCGCGATGGCCCTGGGCCTTTCCGCCTGGGCCGGATTCGACAAGACGAATCCAGTCACCGGAGTCGACGACACATACGACTACAAGTATGTGGGTTCTGGTTCATGGACTGTCAAGGACTGGCAGGATTCATCGGGTCCCGACGGCAACCCGTCTGCGGTGCCGCAGGCGTCCGGCTCGAATCTTTGGGCCCCGCTTCTCATCGACGGGAAATACTCCGTAGAGGCGCCGGCGCATGTCGAGGGATGGTCGTTTCGCATCGGCCTTTTTGGCGGCGCGACCTTGACCGTTCCATATATCAGGTATTGGAACGGCACTGCTTTCGCCGTCGTGGATGAAGGGTCGAAGTTGACTATCAAGTCCATCAATACGGATGACAACTGGAATGCGACCGTCAACTACTATGTCGCGGCGCAAGGCGGCATCACTTATGAATGCGCATTCAATCCGACGACGACCGCCGCCGCAATATACAACTACAATCTCAAAGGCTCGGGCAGCGTAGTCTACGAGCAAGCCGTCACGTCCGGGTCTCATGTCATCAAGACTGCCGACGTCACGCTGACCGGCACTTCGCAGGTCGCTCACAAGACGCTCGTTTCGTTCGACTCGACGAGCACCGCCACCTTCACCGCCGACGCGGCCGTCAAGGTCTACGGTCCCGACGGCTCGACGCTCGCGACGACCAAGTACCCCATCACGGTCAACACGACCGGCGAGACAACGCTCACCACGGCCAACGCGGTCGGTACGGTCGAACTCGTCCAGACCACGACCGGCATCGACCTCTACTACGTCGACGGCGATGCGCAGTCCGTCCCGGTGAAGACATATCTGCCTTCCATCAGCGTGAACTTCACGAGCGGTACGGCGCTTTCGTATCGCGGCGACGTCGGCGTAGGCGATTATGCCGTCCCTGGCACGTCATGGAACAACCTCATCGGCAACAACGGCACGCTCTCGTCCGTGACGCAGGTAGATTCCTCCGGCGAGGCGAATAGCGTCGCTGGCGTGGAAGTCGCAATTTCGGGGACGCGAGGGTATTATTACAACAACGGCGTCAGTGCTGCAAGCGACTTGCGCCAAGGCTATATCGACGACAACGCCGCCAATGCTTCTCCGCAGTTCGTCGTCTCCGGCATCCCATACTACAGCTACAAAACAATTCTCTACTTCTCCAGCGACAATAATGATACGAAATTCGGCTACGTGACCGTCAACGGCGCCAACTACAAGGGCGATCTCGAAAATACGGCAACGGTTGCCGCAGAAGCCGGCGACATCTGGGGCGCCGCAAGTCTCTCGGCGTATACCGAGGGCGGCAACTACCTCGTCATCCCCACGCAGGTGAACAAGGATGGAACGCTCACGGTTGTCAGCCATCGCTTGACAGGATGCCGTGCAGGCCTTGCCGCAGTGCAGATCATCGAAGTCAAGAAACAGGCGGGCGAAGGCGAACTCGTCATCGACCTCAAAGGCGACACGACATACACGGTAGGCGAAGACGCTGACTACACGACCGTCTACGTCACCGGCACTGGCACGCTCACGCTGGACGGAGAGGGCGCCATCACGGCGCAAACCCTCAACGTCGGGCCCGTCGCCACAGTCAACATGACCGGCTCCGCTCTCGCCGCAACCGCTGTAACCGGCAACGGCACGGTCGTCTACAATGGCGAACAACCCTCCACCGCCCTCGGCTTCGACGACTCCGCGAGCTGGTTCGGCACCGTTTGGGTCAAGAACGTTGGTGACGCTTCAAGAGGTGAAGCTACAGGCTCAAAAGTCACTACTCGTCTTGGTAGCGATACAACGGACGCTACAAGCAACGAATTGAACAAGTGGGGCAATGCCAACTCCTTCGTCAAGTTCACGAATGTCCGCGCTTTCATGGCCAAAGCCGATGTTCCCTGGACGCTCGTCCTCGAAGACGATGACACGAACTACGCCTGGTACAACAACGAGGGCTGGACGGCTCGCTCTATCACAATTGCCGGGCTGAAGGGCGACGGCACATTTTGGGACATCAACGACGGCGGCTGCCGCCCGTACCTGAACTTTGGCGACGCCTCGCAGTTCACGGGCACCATCAAGGCGCTGGGCAAGCAAGTGTTCCTCAATGACACAACCAATACTGGTGATGCGACGTCTGGTCTCGCCGGGCGCATTACAGTTCCCGCAAACCAGACGCTGACCGTCGCATCTGGCAAGACATGGCACACCCGTAACGGCCTTGTGGTCAATGGAACGCTCAATGTCAATGGAACGTTGGCGAGCGACAGCATTACCGCCGCTGTTTCCGGTTCCGGCACGGTGGTGTTCACCGGTTCTGCTCCCTCGCCCACCGGTGACGCTTGGTGGAAGAACTCCGCCTGGGCTGGCACGGTCGAAATCAATGGATACACCAGCCTTGCCGGCAATGAGTTCAACAATTACGGCAACGCCGGTTCGACTTTGAGACTGCGGAACTGCAGAGGCTGGCTCAAGGCCAACTACACCTGCGTTCCTGCTTTGGAAATCGAGGGGGTGTTCACTTGGAACGACGGTTCGTCCGGTCTGGGCAATACCTTCAAGGTGGGTACTCTCAAGGGAAGCGGCACGATCTCGATTCCCACTGGCGGCGCGGGAACTGCCGTCTGGCAGATTACTGGCGATTGGTCTGGCTTCACTGGCGCCGTCGTCGGCAACAATACCGACGGAAAGCGGGTGCTCGTGTTTGGTTCGACGCTCCCGTCTACCGTCGAGGCCGGCGAGATTTACGTCTCCCAAGGCGCTACGCTCAATCTCGGCAACGCCTCCGCTGCGTGGTGGACGCTCGGCAAGGGCTTCGTCGTCGATGGCACGGTTGTCGCGCCCAATCGCGACAAGTGGGGCGGCGGCACGGCCATGACCCTTGGAGACACTGGCGTTCTCGAATTGACGAGTTCGGGCAACACGGAAGATTACAAGAACTATTCCGGCGTCACCGGCACCGGTACGATAAAGTATTCCTCGACGGCTGGATGGCGCCTCTTCCCGGATACGAGCGCGAAGATGCCCGCTACGACGCTCACGATCCAGACGGAACTTGTCGACTCGCTCATCATCGCCTGCACCAATGAAACGGTCATTGGCAATCTGGCGGGCTCGAAAAACATTCGTTCCGACTGGGCGGACAACGGCGAAAACGGCAGAACGCTTACCGTCACCCAGTCGAAGAATACCGAGTGGCAGGGTAAATTCGTCTCGAACCGCATAACGCAATTCAATGTCAATCCAGGCGCGTCGGCGACGGGAACGCTCACACTCTCCGGCGCTCAAACGTTCACCATACCCGCATCCATTTCCGGCTCTGTCAACTTGACCGGCACATGGGTGGGCGACACGACGGTTTCCGGCGTGTTCGGCGGCACGGGCACTCTCACGGGCGGCCTGACGTTCGCCGAGGGCGCGACGTTCAAAGTGTTCGCGACGGACGGCAATGCGGCCACAGATACCGACGGCCTCGCTGTCTCCGGCGCCATCGCGTATCCCGAGACGGGCGCGGTGACGGTCGCACTCGATGCAATCCCGCTTGTCGATACCGTCCTCCTCTCGGCCACCGGCCTTGATGAGGAGAAGTTCGAACTCGCCACCGGAACGGCCGGCTCGCTCAAAGTCGAGAACGACACTCTCGTCTACGCCACGCCGTTCGTCACAGTGACAATTCCCGAGGTAGACAACGCGACCGCGACCGTCACCGTCTCCGGCGAGACGCTCTCCCCGATTACCGCCGGCGGCAACCTCTACGCCGTCACGCAAGGCGCGACAGTCACGGTGACGTATGCGCCGGTCGATGGTTATGCCATCAGCGGCACGACCGTGTATACGCTCGATACTTCCACCGCGACGACATTTGAGATCATCGACACCGCCACTGTGAAATACGTCGCGCAGATCAGGACGGGCGCGACGAGCTACGAATACCACACCACGCTTGCCGCCGCCCTCGCCAGCGAGAACGTCGCTTACGGCATCACGTTGCTTGACGATATTTCCGAAGCAAGCATTACGGTGTCTTCTACTGCCATGATTTTAGGTTCGTATACGATCAATTCCGCTGTCACAGTTGCGAACGGAGGTCTGCTGGCGCTGTATGGTCCAACTCTTGCAGGCACTCTGACAATCGCAAATGGTGGAACTTACATGACCGGCGGTGGCAATTTGGGTAGCCTCGTAGCCGAAGATGGCGCAACCATCACACTGATGACGCTTAGCGAGACGACTGCTCCGCTCGCCATCGCCAGGCTGACCGTCAATGGCACGCTCACGGTGAACACGACATATAGCGCGGCCGTCGAAGATACGACCTACAAGGCTATCAGCTACGCGACGGCCGCTGCCGTCTTCGCTCAGGGGGCGACGATTGCGGGCGCGGGCGACTGGGAGGTTTCGACGGAAACCGACGGCGACAACACCATCATCTGCCTGACGCAACCCATCGAAGGCATCGACCCGACTGTCGAAGGCTCCACGCAGACCGTGACGCCGACGGCTGAGGAGATTGCGGCGGCGGGCGGCGCCGAAGAAGCGGCGATCGCGCTCGCGGCGGTGACGGTCCCGGCGGCGGCGAGTGGTTATGTCGACGCGGCGGCGTACAAGGGCTACTTCAAGTTCGCCGCGAAGGCTGGCGAGAGTGGCGCCTACACTGTCTCCATCGCCGGATTCGCCGATGCCGTGAAGGCCGACGTCGAAAGCTCGGTGCTGGCGCAGGTCCTCGCAGCCGAGGCGTCTGCGAAGGAAGTCACGGTCGCGGTGAAGCCCGGCCTATGCTACGGCTTCGCAGTCGGCTCCACTTTGGGCGCCGTGAGCGCCGAACCCGCGACGACGCTTGCGACGGGCACGACCGCCACGGTGCAGAAGCCCGCAGGCGACACAGGCTTCGTCAAGGTGCGCATCACGACGAAAGAATGAGAAATAAGTAGGAAGTAGGAAGTAAGAAGCAAGAAGTAGGAGGTAGGAAGCAGGAGATGCCATAGCGTCAAGGAGGCGCGGCTTCAGCCGCGCAAAAATCGAATGCGTGGTGCGTGGCTCCTACTTCCTATTTCCTACTTCCTATTTCCTTCTTCCTATTTCCTTCTTCCCTCCTTGGGCCGCGCCAGCGCATACGCGCTGGCGCGGCCCTCTTGACATCGTGGCGGCAAAAAGTGTAAAATATTCCATTCAAATTGCAGCAAGGAGAACATTCATCAGATGAAGCAAATCGGAGTAGGCATATTAGGCTTCGGAACGGTGGGCGCGGGCGTCGCTGACGGCCTGCTCAAGCACCGCGACGTCATGGCCAAGCGCCTTGGCGTCGACATCGTCCTCAAGGGGCTTTCCGACCTCGATATCACCACCCCCCGCGGCGTTGACGTGCCCAAGGATATCCTCACGACCGATTCTTCGAGCGTGATCGCCAACCCCGAGATTCAGATAATCGTGGAGACGATAGGCGGCACGGGCATTGCGAAGAAGCTCGTCCTCGAAGCGCTGAATGCGAAGAAGTGCGTCGTCACCGCCAACAAGAAGCTCCTTGCCGAATACGGGCGCGAGATATTCGACGCGGCGGAGGCGAACGGGGTCGACATCTACTTTGGCGCGTCGGTCGGCGGCGGCATCCCGATCATCCGCGTCTTGCGCGAGGGCCTCGCCGGCAACGACATAGAATCCATCCACGGCATTCTCAACGGCACTTGCAACTACATCCTCACGCGCATGGAGAACGAAGGCCTTCCCTTCGACGCGGTCCTCAAAGACGCGCAGAAGCTCGGCTATGCCGAGGCGAACCCCTCGCTCGACATCGACGGCTTCGACACCGCGCACAAGGCGTGCATCCTCGCGGCGCTCGCCTACGGCTTCCAGCCGAAACTCGAAGACGTGCAGGTGGAGGGCATCCGCAACCTCGCCGGCGAGGACGTCAAATACGCCGCCGACTTCGGCTACCGCATCAAGCTCCTCGCATACGTCTCGCGCGACGGCGACGAAGTGGAGGTTGGCGTGCATCCGACGCTCGTGCCCAGCTCCCACATGCTCTACAACGTGAACGACGCGTTCAACGCGGCGATGGTGAAGGGGGACATGTCCGACTACACGATGTATTACGGACGCGGCGCGGGCCGCGCGCCGACGGCCTCGACGGTCGTCGGCGACATCGGCGACATCGCGCGCAATCTCGCCGCCGGCGAAACGCGCTACCGCCGCGCAGTGCCGCTCTACAACGACGGGAAGATTCGCCTGCGCGACGCGGGCGAGATTTCCTCCAGATTCTACGTGCGCTTCCTCGTCGAAGACAAGGCGGGCGCGTTCGGCACGATCGCCTCGATTCTCGGCAAATACAACGTATCCATCTCCGCCGCGTCGCAGAAGTCCGGCAGCGTCGGCAACCAGCCGGTGCCGGTCGTCGTCCTCACCCACATGGCGAAGACGGCCGACCTCGAAAAGGCCCTTGAAGAAATCGAAGCATCGGGCGTAGTCGGCGCGAAGCCGGTCAAGTTGAGGAGGCTCTGATGAAAGTTTGCAAATTCGGCGGTTCGTCGCTCGCCAACGCGACGCAGTTGAACAAGGTGATCGACATCGTCCTCGCCGATCCCTCGCGCAGGATTGTGGTCGTCTCCGCGCCCGGCAAGCGCTATTCCGGCGACACGAAGGTGACGGACCTGCTTATCGAACTCGCGTCGACGGCGCAGAAGGGCGAGAACACGGATCGCCAGTTCGGCGCGGTCGTCGAGCGCTATGCCGAGATCGCGCAGGAGTTGAAGCTCGGCGACGAGATAGTCCGCGAAATCGAACACGACTTGATGGAGCGCCTCGCCGAGGTCGCTTCCCTCGCTCCGGCGGAGTTCATGGATTTGATGAAGGCCTCCGGCGAGGACAACAACGCGAAACTCGTCGCCCGCGCGTTCGAGGCGCGCGGCAAGAGGGCGCGCTACGCGAGCCCCCGCGAGACCGGACTCGTCCTGAAGGGCGAATTCGGCGACGCGACGCTCGACCCGGCGAGCTACGCCACGCTTTCGCGCGCGTTCTCGAATTTCGATGGCATAGTCGTCTACCCCGGCTTCTTCGGCTACACCAAGGAAGGCAAGGTGGCCACGTTCCCGCGCGGCGGCAGCGACATCACGGGTTCGATCCTCGCCGCCGCCGTCTGCGCCGACGTGTATGAAAACTTCACCGACGTCGACTCCGTCTACCCCGTCGACCCGCGCATCGTCCCCGAAGTGAAGGACGGCATCGCGACGATGACCTACCGCGAGATGCGCGAACTCGCCTACGCCGGCTTCGGCGTCTTCAACGACGATGCGGTCATCCCCGCCGTCCGCGCACGCATCCCGATCAACATCCGCAACACGAACCACCCCTCCGAGCCCGGCACGATGATCCAGCAGTCGCGTCGCGTCGTTCCCGGCACGGTCGTCGGCATCGCCGCGGCGGACGGGTTTTGCAACATCGTCGTCGAGAAGTATTTGATGAACAGGGCCATCGGCTTCGGACGCAAGCTCCTGCAGATCCTCGAAGAAGAAGGCATCTCCTACGACCACATGCCCTCGGGCGTCGACCTCCAGTGCGTCGTCGTGAAGGGCTTGTATCTGACCAAGGAGAAGGAGCGCACCGTCCTCCAGCGCATCAAGCGCGAACTCGATCCCGACTACGTCGTCATCGAACATGATTTGACGATCCTCATGGTCGTGGGCGAGGGCATGTGCTACACGGCTGGCATGTTCGCCAAGGCGTGCCTCGCGCTCGCCTCGGCCGGCATCAACATTTCCATGGTGAACCAGGGTTCGAGCGAAGTCTCGTTCATGATCGCCATTCGCTCGAAGGACCGCGACACCGCCGTCCGCGCCCTCTACAAGGCGTTCTTCGGGTGAGACTGGATTCAGGATTCGCAAACTCCGGGAAGGAGGGAAAAATGGGAATAAAGATACTGGGCACGGGCAGCTATCTGCCCGGGAAGGTCGTCACGAACGACGACATCGCCAAGTCGCTCGACACTACGGACGAGTGGATTTTCTCGCACACGGGCATTCATTCTCGCCATGTGGCGGGGGAAGGGGAGTCGACCTCGACCATGGCGGCGGAGGCCGCGCGCCGGGCGCTCGAGGCGGCAGGCGCGGCGCCCGAGGAGATAGGGCTCGTAGTCGTCGCCACCTCCACACCGGACTACAACCCGTTCCCCTCTACGGCGTGCATCGTGCAGAGCCTGCTCGGGTGCAAGAACGCGGGCGCGTTCGACCTCCAGGCCGCGTGCGCCGGTTTCGTCTACGCGCTCGAACAGGCCCGCGGATTCGTCAATTTCTATCCAGACAAGAAGGCGCTCGTGATCGGCGCTGAATCGCTCACGCGCATTCTCGACTGGTCAGACCGCGCTTCGTGCATCCTCTTCGGCGACGGCGCGGGCGCGGTCGTGCTCGGCAACGACGAGGCCCCCGGCGTCGCCTCCGCCAAGACCACCGCCCACACGATTCTCGGCGCGGACGGCGGCGGGGCGCATTTCATTACGCGTACGGGCGGCTGCAAGAACGCCCTGCCGTTCACCTCGATGGGCATCCCCGCCAAGGCCGACCCGGAGCGCCCGGAGCTCGTGCTCATGGGCCACGACGTCTTCGCGTTCGCCGTGCGCACCCTCTCCAAAGTCGCGCGCGACCTCTGCGAGAAACTCGGCACCACGCCCGAGGCGCTCGACCGCGTCTTCGCCCACCAGGCCAACGGCCGCATCATCGAGGCCGTGGCGCGCAGGATGAAGCTCCCGCTCGAAAAATTCTGGCTCAACCTCGAAACGACGGCCAACACGTCTGCCGCCTCCATTCCGATTTCGCTCGACCAGGCCGTGCGCGCGGGCGAACTTGCCGACGGCATGAAAATCGTCATGGTCGGCTTCGGGGCAGGCCTCACCTACGCCGGAACGTATTGCACCTGGCCGAACCTGTAAGGCTCTAGCAGATCTAGAAATTCTAGAAAAACTAGAAGATCTAGAGCATCTAGGACATCTAGAAGTCTACTTCTATATCTTCCCTCTTCCCTCTTCTCTCTTCCCTCTTACCTCTTCCCTCTTCCCTCTTCCCTTTACATATCATAAGGACGCATCATGAAAAAAGTAATGGTAACTGGCATCGGAATGCTCACCGCAGTCGGCAACGGCCGCGAAGCGACGTGGGCTGCCATCAAGGCGGGCACGCCCGGCATCGGCAAGATCACCAAATTCGACGCGTCGCGTTGCACATGCCAAGTGGCGGCCGAGCTCAAGGGCTTCAGCGAATACGCCCTCGAATCAGGGCTCATCGACCGCAAGGAAATGCGTCACATGGCTCTCTTCTCGCAGTATGCCGTCGTCGCCGCCAACGAAGCGTGGAAGGACGCCGGCTTCACGGAAGAGAACAAGCCCGACATGGACCGCGTGGGCACGATATTCGGCTGCGGCATAGGCGGCCTCGAAGTCACGCGCGATTCGTTCAAGACCCTTTTCGACCGCGGCCCCGACCGCATTTCGCCGCTCGCGATCCCCGAGCTCATCTCGAACGAAGCCCCCGGCAACGTCGCCATCGCAATCGGCGCCAAGGGTCCCGCGCAGGTCGTCTCCACCGCGTGCGCGAGTTCCACCGACGCGCTCGGCATTTCGCTCGACATGATCCGCTCCGGCCGCGCCGACATCGTCATCGCCGGCGGCACAGAGGCCGTCATCATGGAGTTCACCGTCGCCGGATTCATGAAGGAGAAGGCGCTTGCGACGAAGTTCAACGACACGCCCGAAAAGGCCTGCCGTCCGTTCAACATCGACCGCGACGGCTTCGTGATGGGCGAAGGCGCGGCCGTGCTCATTCTCGAATCCGAGGAACACGCCAAGGCCCGCGGCGCGAAGGTGTATTGCGAACTCGCCGGCTACGGCGCTTCTTGCGACGCCTACCACATCACCGCCCCCGACCCCTCCGGCGACGGCGCCGTCAAGGCCATCGAAGCCGCCCTCAAGGACGCCGGCGTCGAGGACAAGACGACCGTCGACTACATCAACGCCCACGGCACCTCCACGCATCTCAACGATGCGATGGAGACTACCGCCTTCAAACGCGTTTTCGGCGAGGAGCAGGCGAAGAAGATCAACATCTCGTCAACCAAGCCTTTCCACGGACACTGCCTCGGCGCGACAGGCGCCATCGAGGCCGCCGTCACCGCGCTCGCAATCCGCGACGGCTTCGTCCCCGCCACGATCAACTACGAGAACCCCGACCCCGAGCTCGACCTCAACTACACCCCGAACGTCGGCGTCGAGCGCGACATCCGCGTCGCTGTGAGCTCCTCGCTCGGTTTCGGCGGCCACAACGGCATTCTCGTTTTCAAGAAGGCGTAAGGAGGCTGGCGATGGAATATCCGCAGTTCAAGAACGTCTACAACACGCCAGGCATCGAACTTCTTCCGCACCGCGAGCCGTTCCTCTTCGTCGATACTCTCGTTTCGGCCGACGAGACGGGCGCGCTCGCAGAGTATACTTACACGACGGAGAAGAACGACTTTTTCCGCGGCCACTTCCCGGATTTCCCGATCGTCCCCGGCGTGGTGCTCATAGAATCGATGGCGCAGGCGGCCGGAGCCGGGCTCGTCGCGACCGGCCTCATCGGCGGCGAAGACCGCAAGGCGTCGTTCATCCTCGCCGCGGTCGAGAACGCCCGCTTCAAGGAACCCGTCCGCCCCGGCGACAAGCTCGTCACTGTCGCCAAGATTCTCAAGCTCCGCAAGCCGCTCGTCAGTTTCGAGCTTCAGGGCTTCGTGAACGACAAGCCCGCCTGCTCCTGCACGGTCAAGTGCATGCTGGGCGAAAAGTGAGAATTGCTCGATTTTCGATTTCTCGATTGAATTTTACATTTTACATTTCGCATTGTATTTTCACTACCATGCAATAGGTTTTTATCGCAGAGACGCAGAGTTTCCAAGGGTTTTTCGCATTTTTCATGAGACGTCAAATCAACACACTCTTTAGCCAAAATGAAAGAACTATGCGCTGTGCATATGAAATAACACCAACAAAATCCATAATCTCTGCGACTCTGCGTCTCTGCGATAAAAATCTATTGTATGCTATTGTGAAAAAATGCAATGCGAAATGCGAAATGTAAAATGTAAAATTCAATCGAAAAATCGAAAAATATTCTTCCCTCTTCCCTCTTCCTCCCATGATACGCATAGTCACCGTCGGCGACAAGGCCATAGAGAAGTTCAACGCGCGTCCCGCCTTCCCTGAAGAGGCGGAGAAGGCGGCGGCGGCCGTGCTCGCCGACATCCGCAAGCGCGGCGACCGCGCCGTCGCCGACGCCGTCGCGAAATTCGAGGGCGCGAGGCTCAAGCCGTCGCAATTCGCCATCTCCGGCGTCTCCGCGAAGGACCTCGAAAAGACCATCGACCGCCGCATCGTCGCCGCCGTCAAGGAAGCGCACAAGCGCATCCTCGCGTTCTCCAAGGCGTCGTTGCGCGAGCCGTGGAAGATGGCGACGCCTTGCGGCGGCTGCGAAGGCGAGTTCTATAGCCCGATGGACCGCGTGGGCGTCTACATCCCGGGCGGCACCGCGCCCCTCGCTTCCACCGCGATCCACACCGTCACTCTCGCCAAGGCCGCAGGCGTCAAGGAGATTGTCGCCTGCACTCCGGCCGGCAAGACGGGCGAAGTGAATCCCGTCCTCCTCTACGCGCTCCTCCTCGCGGGCGCGACCGAAATCTACCGCGTCGGCGGCATCCAGGCCGTCGGCATGATGGCGTTCGGCACGAAGACCTGCCGCAAGGTCCAGAAGATCGCCGGCCCCGGCAATGCGTTCGTCACGGCGGCGAAGAGGCAGGTCTACGGTTATGTGGCGATCGACCAGGTGGCCGGGCCTTCCGAAATAGCGGTGCTGACGGATGGCAGCGTCGACAAGGCGTGGATCGCCGCCGACCTGCTTTCGCAGGCCGAGCACGGCAGCGGCTGGGAGAAGTCGCTTTGCGTCGTCACGTCCCGCGAATTGGCCGAAGAGATCAAGGTCGAAATCCTGCGCCAGATGAAGACCCTCTCCCGTCGTGCTCTCGTCGAGCGCGTTATCAAGCGCGACGGCATCCTTGTCGTCGTCGCCAAGAATGTCGCCGAAGGGTTGGAGGTGGTCAACCGTTTCGCGCCGGAGCATTTCGAGCTCATGACCGCAAACGCGCTCAAGGATATGAAGGGCGTGCGCTCCGCGGGCGCGGTGTTCGCGGGCGCGTGGACGCCGGAGTCGTGCGGCGATTTCGTCGCCGGCCCCAGCCACGTGCTCCCGACTGGCGGCGCCGCCAACATGTTCAACGGCCTCACGCCGGACGATTTCCGCCGCCGCCACAGCTTCGTCGCGTTTTCAAAGGAAGACCTCGCGAAGACCTGCTCCGCGATCGAAGCGTTCGCCGCCGTTGAAGGTCTCGATGCCCACGGCCGCGCCGCTACGATCAGAATCAGGAACAAAGTTTAATGACGTTTCTCCAGCGAAAGGCATATGACATAGGAGCCGGTTTTGCCGCGCTCCTATGGCCTTTTTTCAGGAAGCGCAGGAGAATTTCGATAGAGAACATAATGAAAGGCGGCGTCGCCTCTGATGAACAAGAGGCGCGGCGCATGGCGAAGACGGCGTTTTGCCATCTTGCCGGCCACATCGCCGAAGCGCTTTTCGTGCCGGGCGTGATCAACGCCGGCAACTGGCGCGAGCACCTCGACGTCGAAGGCGCCGACGAAGAGGCCGTCCGGCTCTTGCTGGACACCCCGGACGAGCCTATTCTGCTCGTCAGCGCCCACCACGGCGTCTGGGAGGCGGCCACGAATCTCCTTTCTTTCGCCCGCCCGATGATCGCCATCGCCCGCGTCATGAATTCGAAACTCGTCGCGAACTGGCTCAAAAAGCACCACTTCCGCGGCAAAATCACGGTAATCGACAAAAACCACGGCTTCACCACCGACGTCATCCGCCAGTGGTTCGCCACGAACGCCGCGATGACGATCCTCGTCGATCAGCACACGAAGAAGGGCGCCAAACTCAAATTTTTCGGCCGCACGGCGTATACGTTCACCTCCGCGACGCGCCTTGCGATGCGCACAGGCGTGAGAATCGTAGTCGGCTCGTTCGTCCGTATCGCCCCGTATCGCTACAAACTCGTCGGCGGAGCGCCTCTTCGCTTTGCGAAAGATGCCGACCGCGACGCCGCCACCCAGCTCCTCAACGACCGCCTCGAGGCCGCCATACGCGCCTACCCCGAGCAATACCTCTGGTCGCACCGCCGCTGGCGGTGCGATTGACCTTCGACATGGCGGCCACCAATGGCGATTTAGTTTGAAGCGTTGGCTCTTCGCAAAAGCGAGGGCGAGCGGAATCGCCCCCTCGCGGCGGCCCAAGCGCCAAGGAGGTGCGGCTTTAGCCGCGCCGGTATTTTGCGCCTCCTTGCCCTCAAGCTTGTTCCATGGCGCGGCTGAAGCCGCGCCTCCTTGCCGCTCAAGCCGCCCGAGGCGGTTTTTCAGTCCAATCCAGTCGATTTCAAGCGACAACTATGAATTCCGGATTCATAGTTGTCGCTCCTTTCGTTCATAACTGTGACTTTGGCAGGTCATAACTGCGACTTTGGCAAGTCACAGCTGTGGTTTTGGATTGTCACAGCTGTGACTTTGGCGGTCATGACTGTGACTTTCGCCTGGCAGCCCTGCCGCCTCTTCGCCCTTCGCTTTGGGCGACGCTTCAGCAGCGGCCTCATTCGTAGTGGCCCATGCAGGAGGATATGACAATGATGCCGTTTTCTATCTTGAAGATGAGGCGATTGAAGCCGTCTATGCGGACGCTCCACCAGCCGGAGCGGTCGTTCTTCAGCGGTTCGGGCTTCCCGATGCAGGAGTATCCGTTGCGGTCGATGCTCTTGATGAGTTGGACTATTTTGCGGTAAGTCTTCCTGTCTCGCTGCGACCAGTCCTCGAGCTGCTCCCATGCGAGGTCAGACCACAGCTTTTGCATCGCGCGCTCCCCTCTTCATGCGTGATGTATTCTCCGAAGGACTTGTGTCTTCGTCGGCGGGCAGTTCGTGGAAGTGGTAGTTCTTCTTGCCGTTGTCGTAGTCCTGTATCGCCTGGCGAATCCTGTCGGGACTTGAGAGCGGGTTGTCTGGCACGCGGACTTCAAACGGGATGCCGCGCCTGGCGATGAGCTGCCGGATGAATATGTTCAGGGCGGAAGACATGCTGATGCCTATCCTGTCAAGAATGTAGTCCGCCTCCGTCTTGAGGTTGTCTTCTATGCGAAAGTTGATCTGGGCCATGTTTCTCTCCGTTTGTTTGGCGCGCATTTTATCATATTCCGGCGTCACAAGTCAAGCATAATGATACAATATGATATCATAATGCTATAAAAGGCAAGTAGAAATGAGTTTGTCATGGCAGCTGCAACAGAGGAATAGGCAGATGCTTTGGGCTTGAGAGATTTCAACGCAAAGGATGCAAAAATTGCGTTAAAATCGGTCAAGCCAAAAGTAAATGCAGTTGCCCTGACATGCCCTATTATTCTCTTTGACTAACCGCCCGGAAAAATGGTATAATACTACCTTTCGAAAGGACGGAATAGAGAAAATGCTAACCTGGATGGACAGTCTCTACGGGCGCTCGCTCATGCGCCTGACTTCATTCACGGACGAGGAGATGCTGAATCTCGTCGATCTCGCGGCGCAGCTCAAGGCGCGTCGCAAGGCCGGAGTCCGCGGCGATTTGCTGCACAGGAAGAACATCGCGCTCATTTTCGAGAAGTCCTCCACCCGCACCAGGAATTCTTCCATCATCGCCGCGCGCGACGAAGGCGGCGGCGCCGAATACCTCACCCGCCCGGACATCCATTTCGGCAAGAAGGAATCGGTCAAGGACACGGCGCGCGTCCTCGGCCGCATCTACGACGGCATCCTCTTTCGCGGTTTTGCGCAGAAGACTTGCGAGGAACTCGCCCAATACTCCGGCGTCCCTGTCTGGAACGGCTTGACCGACGACTACCACCCCACGCAGATTCTCGCCGACCTGCTCACCATCAAAGAGACGTTCGGCACGCTTGAGAACTGCACCGTCGCATACGTCGGCGACGGCCGCAACAACGTGGCCAATTCCCTGATGATGGGCTGCGCCAAGGCGGGCGTGCGCTACATCTGCTGCACGCCCAGGGAACTCTGGCCCGACGAGGCGATTCTCGCAGAGTCCTCCGCCGTCGCCGCGAAGAACGGCGTCGACGTCCGCGTCTTCGACGACCCCGTGAAGGGCGTCGCCGGCGCGAACGTGCTCTACACCGACGTCTGGGTCTCGATGGGCGAAGAGGCGAAGACCGCCGAGCGCATCAAGCTCCTGCGCCCCTACCAGATCAACATGGACCTCATGCGCGCGACGGGCAACCTCGACGGCAAGTTGATGTTCCTCCACTGCCTGCCGGCCTTCCACGATTTCAACACCGAAGTCACGAAGACCTCCGGCGCGCTCGAAGTCACCGATGAAGTGTTCGAGTCGAAGTATTCCAAGGTTTTCGACGAATCCGAAAACAGAATGCACACCATCAAGGCGCTTTTCGTCTCCGCCCTTTGCGACCGCAAAGGAATCTGAGCGGTTATGAGAGTGAAGAGGGCCGGCTAGAACATCCAGAGCATCCAGGATTTAATCATGCAAGAATCAGCTCGAAAATTGAACGAGGCGCTAGGGCCCGCGGCGGAATTCCTTTCCGCCATCGGCAAGCGGATGTATTTCCCCTACGGCGGCATCCTCGGGCAGGGCGCCGAGGCCAAAGGCGCGGAAATCAACGCAACGATAGGCCAGGCGTTCGAGGAAGACGGTTCGGCGCTTGTGATGGACGCGTTCAAGACGCGCGTCAACATGGACAAGTCCGTCTTCCTGTATGCAGGCTCGTTCGGGTTGCCCGCCCTGCGCGAGAAGTGGATGCAGATGGAACTGGAGAAAAATCCGTCCATGCGCGGCCTCCTTTGTTCGCGTCCCGTCGTGACGAACGCCATCACCCACGGCTTGCGCGTCGCGGCCGAGCTCTTCGCCGACCCTGCGGATACGCTCGTCACGCCGGACCTTTTCTGGGACAACTACGAGCTCATATTCGGCGAAGTCGCCGGATGCCGCATTTCGCACTTCAACACGTTCAAGGACGGCCGTTTCGACGCGGCGGCGCTCAAGGCCGCGCTCCTTGCCGACCGCTCCAAGAAAATCCTGATTCTCAACTTCCCCAACAACCCCACCGGCTACACGGCCACGAACGAAGACGCGGCCGCGATAGTCGAGGCCGTCAAGGAAGCGGCCCAAGAGGGCGTCAAAATCGTGGTCGTCCTCGACGATGCGTACTTCGGGCTCGTCTACGAGGAGGGCGTCCACTGCGAATCGCTCTTCGCCGATTTCGCGCGCCTTGACGAAAACATCATCGCCGTCAAACTCGACGGCACCACGAAGGAGGACTACGTCTGGGGGCTTCGCGTCGGCTTCATCACGTTTGCGTTCAAGGGCGCGACGGAAGCGCAGCTGAAGGCGCTAGAGGCGAAGGCGGCGGGCGACGTCAGGAGCGGCGTCTCCAATATTTCCTCGCTCGGCCAGCACCTCGCGACCGCCGCGTTCGCCGACCCGGCCTACGCCACGCAGAAGCGCCAGAAGTACGAAGTCCTCGCCAGCCGCTACCATCTCATCCGCCGCATCCTCGCCGAGAATCCCCGGTACGCGGAATTCTTCGAGGTGATGCCGTTCAATTCCGGCTACTTCATGTGCGTCAAGCCGATCGGCGTCGACGCGGAGGCCGTCCGCCGCCATCTTATCGAGAAGTATTCGACGGGGACGATCGTCCTTTCCGGGCTTATACGCCTTGCGTTCTCGACCATCCCGCACGACGTCCTCCCCCGCCTCTTCGAAAATGTCGCCTCGGCGATACGGGATTTGAAAACTGCACGTGGCATTTAGCATTTTACATTTCGCATCACTACCATGCAATAGAATTTTTATCGCAGAGACGCAGAGGCGCAGAGAAAATATAGATTTTGTATATTCATCGTATCAACACACGCTATTTTCTTAAGTGATAGTCACTAAAAACCCTCAAATTCTCTGCGTCCTCTGCGCCTCTGCGTCTCTGCGATTAAAAAATAATAATATCTGTTGTATGCTAGTGGATTCAATGCCAACTCCAAACCCCCTAACTCACAACCTATGAAAAAGCTCCTCGCTATCGTTGCCGCTGCGTTTGCATTCAACGCAATGGCCGCCGTTGAAAAAGTCGTCGTGGTCGAATCCGCGGATATCGACGGACTCGTCAAGGTCGCGTCCAAGGCCGGCGAGTTGGTCGGCTATCCGATGCTTGGCGCGCTCGCCTCGGGATCGCTTGCAGCCAACCCCTACTCTATGGCGTTCGGCCCGATGAGAGCGGATTCCTCCGCTTATGTCGTCGTCTATGTCGACACGGCGGAGAAGGACCTCGACAAGCTCGAGCCGGAAATGGCCGTCGTGTGGCCCGTCGCCCGCGGCAAGGCGGCGTTCGTCGCTTCCAATCCCGGTTGCAAGGAGGTCGATGGCGCGATCGCCGTCGCCGATATCGATGATGACGACGATGACGACGAGGATGCCTCCAAGCCGTCCGAGCCGGATTACACCTACACCGCATTCTCCGCCGACGACAAGTGGGCTACGACCGCATCCACGAGCGAACTTGCCAAGAAGGCGCTTGAAGTCGTCGCGACGCCCATGCGCACCTCCGGCGAATTCGTCCACGTCGCCGTCACTCCCGCCGGCATGACGTTTTTCAAGGACCTTCTTTCCGCCAAGCCTGATCTCGTCGGTGGCGGCGACAGCGCCGGCGGGTTTTTAGAATTGTCGAAGATGCTCTCCGGTTTCGACGGCGGCCTCGCTCTAACCGACGATGGGCTCACTTTGACCTGCAACTACATTCCCGTGCCAGGAACCGCATGGGACTCCTCTTTCCGCAAGCCTTTCGAATCCTGCCCGCTCTGCAAGCTCAACCCCGGCGCGTTCGCGGCTTTGGCCATGGAGTCCGGCATTTGCGGCTCGGAGGGCTTGGAGTATTACGAAAAGCTCATCAAGGCAGTCAACGAGGCCGGCGTCAAGACCGACTTCCTCAAGATAGTCAATGACGACGGACGTGCCGAGTGGACGTTCGACTGTGCGGCGTTCTTTAAATTCACGAAGGACGGCGGTCCCAAGGCCGTGGACGAAAAGCTCTTGAGCGAAAAGATGCAGAAGGTCCAGAACGAGGCCGTGGCGAACATCGGCAAGCTCTCCGAAAAGCCGCAGTCGTGGACTCTCGGCCTCGCGGGCAAGACCGCCCCCGTTCCGCCTGTGGAGCTTTTCAAGTCCATCCTGCCAGACGTCGCCGAAAAGCGTCCCTGCACCGTCGCCGTCGCCGCGCCCGCCGCGTTTATGCTCGCGATCGCCCCGGATTTCGTCGCGCAGCTCACGGAAGAGCAGCAGGCCAAAGTAAAGCCGCTCCTCGCCATGCTCCCCGTCGAGGCAAAGGGCGGCGTTGCCTCCGCCGCTTGGCGCGACGGCGGCAAGATCGTCTCCGTCTGCCGCGTCTCCGCCGCTGAAATCAAGGCCATTGCCGCCATTGTCAACGCGTTCATCGCCGCCCAGATGGTGATGTAGTCGTCTTGTTCTTTCCTTTTCCGCCTGTCATTATCGTCTCTCCGCCCATAGCGTTATGCAAGTAGAAGCCTACGCAAAAGTAAATTTCACATTGGAAGTCTTCCCCGTCCGCGAGGATGGCTTCCATGCTCTGCGTTCGCTGGTCGTCCCGGTGGGCCTTTCCGACACGCTTGTATTTACGCAGACCGAAGACGGCGCGATCGAATCCGATTCGCCGTATCCGGGCGATCTTGCACTCAAGGCGGCAAAAATGTTCCGTTCGCTCTGCCACTCGTCGTCGATACGCCGCCAGGGTCTGCGCATCCACATCGAAAAGCGCATCCCGCCCGGCGCCGGGCTAGGCGGCGGCAGCGCGGACGCCGCCGCGACGCTCCTCGCCGTCAACAGCCTCTGGAACATCAAATTGACGCGCGAGGCCCTCGCGGAAATCGGCGCGTCCGTCGGCAGCGACGTCCCCGCCCTCGTCATGGGCGGCCCTGTCGTCATGGAGGGCCGCGGCGAAATCGTCAGAAAAGTCCAGGATTTGGCGAGCGTCTGGCTCGTTATCGCCTGCCCGGACGTCTTCTCTTCCACTAAAGAAGTTTATAAATATGCAAATTCCCGCGTGACAGACGACCCCGGAATATTGTATAATATGTGTTCAAGCCTCAAAAAGGGCGATCTTGACGGCGTGGCCAAGGCGTTCATGAACGACTTGACGGAGAGCGCCACTCTCCTCCACCCGGAAATCGCCCGGACGATGGCGGACATGCGCGAAGCTGGCGCCCTCGGCGTCCAGATGAGCGGCAGCGGTTCGTCTGTCGTGGGGCTCGTCCGCGATGAAGCGCACGGACGTCAAATATCCGCGTTCATGGCCGCCAAGGGTTGCAAGGCCTGGTGCGTCCAGTCTATTGTCCGGTGATGTAATGGCAGCATAGAGGTTTTTGATACCTTTCGAGGTGGTTCGAATCCACCCCGGACAACCATTTAGCGGCAAGCCGCTGTTTTTTATTTTCGATTTTCGATTTTCGCGCCAGGGCCCTCCTCCCGTGCCCCCTGTGCGGTTCTGTCATGTGGCGCGACGGAAGCCGCGCAAAAAAATCGAAAATTTTTTTGTCATTGCCCTCCCATGCGCGCATATACTAGCAGTGGAAATACCATGAAAAGCCAGATTTTACGGGCTTTTTCATTGTTGCGCAGGGTGGAAAATATTTTTTATCCGCCCCCCTTGCGCCAATCGCCGGAATATGCTACAATATTGCCCGTCTTGAGCGATGAAGGGCTCGAAGCCCCGATGCGCGATGAGACGACAAGTAAAACCAAACCGGCGAGGGCCTAACAAACCCGAACCAAACAACAAAGGAAAAAAACAATGAAGAAGCTCATGATTGCTTGCGCTGTTGCGGCTCTCACCGCCGGTGCTTTCGCTGCTGGCTGCGGCGACGACGAGGAACCCACCCCGGCCGATCCCGTCAACCAGGTCTACAAGGTCACTTTCTCCGGCAAGACCACCAAGGGCGTTCCTGGCAAGGATGTCGTCACTCCCGTCATGTGCGGTGACGATCAGACGACCGATGGTTGCGTCGTTCGCGTTCCTGCTACCTTCAAGGTTCAGGGTTGGTATGTTCTCTGCAACATCACCTGCGGCACGATCCTCGACGTCTTCAACGCTCCTGCCCGTCAGGCTTTCTGGCAGACCAAGCCCTACAAGGGTGACATCGCTGACAGCGCCACCGTCTTCTCGCTCATCAACGTGATCGGCAAGAAGGGCAAGGACGCCGAAGCCGCTGGTAAGTTCACCGGCACTGTCACCTACGCTGAAAACGCCACTTGGGCGCTCGGCGAAGGTCTTGAGTTCGCCGGCCTCGGCAAGACGAAGGTGAAGGGCGGCACTTGGGCCTACTTCCCGTCCTTCTCCGGCAACTTCGCCGGTGCGCCTGCGGGTTCTTGGTACATCAAGGGCAAGACCTGCGAGCAGACCCACGTCTGGGAGCCCTGCACGATGACCGTCGACTGCGAGAACGTCCCCAACACGGTCGCTTTCGGCAAGTGGACGATGAAGTATGATGCTTCCGCGACCAAGAAGGCCGCTACGAAGAATCCTTCCGCTCCTTCCTACGCGACGATCCACTAAGGTTGGGTAACAGCAGCAGCGATGCTGCGCAAGCGAACCGGGAGATGTGCAAACATCCCCCGGTTTTCTTTGATATAACGAAATCCGGGCCGCAGACATGACAACCCTTCAACACAGAGAAACAGAGGAGCCCGCGAGAGAAAATTCTCTGTGTATCTCTGTTCCTCTGTGCCTCTGTGTTAAAAAGGGAGGCTTGAATAATCAACCTTTCAACTTTTCAACCTTTCATGAAAAACTTCTCTCTTTCTCTCTTTGCTCTGTCTCTTCTGCTTGCCGCCGGTTGCGGCAAAGAAGAACTCAAGGCCCCCGGCACGTATGTCGGCGAGAACGCCCGGCTGATGAAGGACCTTTCGCGCCGCGAGGTGTTTTTGAAGGTGAACGGGGAGAAGTTCACGAAGGCTGATTTCGAGGCTGCGGAGAATTTCCAGGATAAATTGCGCCGCATGTGCGCAGGGGATCCGCTGACGGGCCCCAACGAACCCGCCGAGCATACCCGCATTGTCATGCGTCCGCGCACGGTGAGCGAGATTCTTCGAAGGGCGCTTCTGCGCCAGTTTTCGAAGAAAAACGGCATTGTCGCTTCCGATGAAGCGAAGGCTGAATACGCGAAATCGCTCTTGAAGACCCTCAGGCGTCCTGGCAAAAGCATCGACGAAGTGGCGGAGGAATTCGGCGCCGAGGGCAAAATCTTCCTCGCTTACTTCGAAGACGATGCGCGCATGCAGGCAGAGCGCGAATTCGTCGATACCGACCATACGCTCGACATCGGCGACGATGATATTGTCGCCGTTTCAAACCGCATCGCCCGCTTTCAGGCGAATGCAGAGGAAAAGAATGCCGCGACGCGCGCGGAACTCGAAAAGGCGCTTGCCGAATTGACCGCTGGCGGAGATTTTGCCGCCGTCGCCGGCAAGTATTCCTCCGAACTCGACGAGGCTTCGTTCTGGATGGACGGCGAATATCTAGATTCGTTCGAGGATACCCCGGAACTCATGTTGTGGCTCAAGACTGCCAAGACGGGCGACATTTCGCCGATTCTCGAACTTGACGACGGGTACGCGATTGTCAAGGTCGTCGAGAAGCGCATCGAGGACATGCCGCCCGAGGGTCTCGTCATCCCGAAGGACATCTACACGCTCGTCAGAATCAAGAAGGACATTTACGACGGCCCGGAGGACATGACCCGCGAAGAGATTGTCGCAGGTTTGAAGAAATTCCGCAGCGAGGCGTTGCAGAAGAAAGTCGGCGATACGGTGATGGCCGACGCCGTCATCGAATGGCCCTGCGGCACCAACCTCTTCGAGCGCGTAGAAGAGAAGAAGAAGTAGAACGCCGTGTCATGTGGGCGCGGCTGAAGCCGCGCATCGCAACGCCCCAATTTTGGCGCGGCTGAAGCCGCGCCTCCTTGTTTGTTCGTTTCCTCATAGACTAAACTTTGGGAATTTGGTATAATTGCGCCAAAGAGAAGAAAGGAAGGTCTGCTGGATCATGATCATCAACCCCCTTGACAATGTGGAAATCCGCGAGGACGGACACAAGTATGCTTTGCGCGACATCGCCGAAGGCGAGAACATCATCAAGTACGGCATGCCGATCGGCCACGCGACCTGCCCCATCAAGCAGGGCGAGCATGTCCATGTGCACAATGTCAAGACGAACCTCGGCGATGTGCTCGAATACAAGTACGAGCCGGACTTCAAGGAAGTCGAGAAGAAGCCCGCTCCGATGATCAAGGCGTTCCGCCATCCGGACGGGCGCATCGGCATCCGCAACGACATCTGGGTGATACCGCTTGTCGGCTGCGTCAACCGGCTGGCCGAGCGTCTGGCGCAGTCTTGCGGCGGGCTTTCGCTCCAGCATCCGTATGGCTGTTCGCAGATGGGCAAGGACCATGAGACCACATGCAACATGCTTGCGGCGTTCTGCCGCCATCCGAACGCGGGCGGCGTGCTCGTCGTCTCCCTTGGTTGCGAAAACAACACGCTCGAATCGTTCAAAGGGCGTCTCGGGCTCGCGCCGGAAGACCGGGATGGTGCCAAGATCGGCTTGAATATCCGTTTCTTGAAGGCGCAAGATCCGGGAGACGAGTACGAGCGCGGGCTGGAGCTGATCAAGGAGCTCGAGACGGCGCGTCCGGTCGAGCGTGTCGATGTTCCCGTGTCCGAACTCGTCGTCGGGTTGAAGTGCGGCGGATCGGACGGCTTCTCCGGGCTCACCGCCAATCCGCTCGTCGGGCGTTTCTCCGACTGGCTGGCCGCGCGCGGCGGTTCGACGATCCTTACTGAAGTGCCGGAGATGTTTGGCGCGGAGACTTTGCTCATGAAGCGCTGCCGCACGCGCAATATCTTCGACAAGTGCGTCAAGATGATCAATGATTTCAAGGACTATTACACCTCGCACAACCAGGTCTGCTACGAAAATCCCTCCCCTGGCAACAAGGCCGGCGGCATCACGACGCTCGAAGATAAATCGCTCGGTTGCGTGCAGAAGGGCGGCAGCTCGCCGGTCGAGGATGTGCTTCTCTACGGCGACCACGTCAAGGCGCACGGGCTTTCGCTGATGACGGGTCCGGGCAACGATCTTGTGGCCTCGACGGTGCTCGCGGCCGCGGGTGCGCATTTGATTTTGTTCACGACGGGCCGCGGGACGCCGTTCGGCTGCGTGATTCCTACGATGAAGGTCGCCACGAACGACCGCCTCGCCGCGGCAAAGCCGAACTGGATCGACTGGAATGCAATGTCGTCGCCCGACGTCGAGGAGTTTGCCGCCAAGGTGATGAGGGTCGCATCCGGCGAAGAGAAGGCGAAGAACGAAATCAACGGCGCGCAAGGCATCGCCATTTTCAAGGATGGCGTGACGCTCTGATGGCGCAGACGAAGGAGGCGATCCGCGATGCGATGAAGGCGCGGCGGCGGGAGGTTTCCCCCGCCGGCCGCGCTGCGTATTCCGCCGCCGTCTGCGCGCGGCTTCTCGGCGACAGGCGCATTGCCGCGGCCGGGACTGTCGCGGTGTATCTCGCGACGCCCGAGGAGATCGACTTGTCGCCGTTTATCCGCGCCGCGGGGGTTGCGCACCGCCTGGTCGCGCCCAAATGGGAAGGCGCGAGGTATGCCCTCGCGGAAATCACACCGCAGGGCGTCGCGCCCGGGCATTGGGGCATCGACGAGCCGCGCGGCGAGGCGTGGGTCGAGCCGCGCGAGGTGGATGTGTGGATTGCGCCGGGGCTCGCGTTTTCGCGCGACGGCAGGCGAATAGGATATGGCGGCGGGTATTACGACCGCTACTTCGCCGCAGCCCGCCGCGACGCGCTCAAACTTGCAGTCGCGTATCCATTCCAAATTTTGCCCGATTTGCCGGCCGCCCCGGACGATATGCCGGTCGACGAGGTTGTCGTCGTGTAGCAGTTGCCGTGTCTCGTATTGTCGCGGTTTTGCGACAGTTTGACGCAGTGCGGGCCGGTTTCCCTCCTTGGCACGTCGCTTGCTCTATTGCAGGCGATACAAGGAGGAAGATTTATGAACATGCAATACAATCCACCGGAGGAAGAGGGAAAGGCGCTGGAGAAGTACGGCAGCGACCTAACCCAGCTGGCGCGCGCCGGTAAACTGGATCCTGTGATCGGCCGCGATACGGAAATCCGCGATGTAATCCGCATTCTATCGCGCAAGACGAAGAACAACCCCGTCCTGATCGGCGAGCCGGGCGTCGGCAAGACCGCAATCGTCGAGGGCCTCGCGCAGCGTATCGTCCGCGGCGACGTGCCGGACGGTTTGAAAGATCGCACTGTATTTTCGCTCGACATGACCGCCCTTATGGCCGGCGCCATGTATCGCGGCCAGTTCGAGGAGCGTCTGAAAGCCGTGCTGAAGGAAATCAAGGAATCGAATGGAAAGATCATCCTTTTCATCGATGAAATCCACACAATCGTCGGCGCCGGCAAGACCGAAGGCTCGACCGACGCGGGCAACATGCTCAAGCCGCTTCTGGCGCGCGGCGAGCTGCACTGCGTCGGCGCGACCACGCTCGACGAATATCGCAAATACATGGAGAAAGATGCGGCGCTGGAGCGTCGTTTCCAGCCCGTTATGGTCGAGCCGCCAAGCGAGGAGGATGCCGTCTCCATTTTGCGCGGCATCAAGGACCGCTTCGAGAAATTCCACAACGTCCACATCCGCGACGAGGCCGTGGTCTCCGCCGTGGCGCTCTCCGCGAGATACATTCAGGACCGTTTTCTCCCCGACAAGGCTATCGACCTCTTGGACGAGGCTTGCGCCCGCATCAGGACGGAGATGGATTCCATGCCCCAGGAGCTCGATGGCATTTCGCGCCACGTGAGGCGGCTTGAAATCGAGGAAATCGCGCTCAAGAAGGAGAAGGACCCCGCGTCCAAGAAGCGTCTAGAGGAGTTGCAGGAGGAACTCGCCGCCGAGAAGGCGAAGTCCGACGCGATGACGGCGCAGTGGAAGAAGGAGAAGTCCGCGCTCGATGAAGTGCGCAAGCTCCGCCAGAACATCGACGACGCCAAGCGTGCGCGCGACATCGCGCTTTCCCGCGGCGACAACGCCACCGCTTCGCGTTACATCTACGGCGTCATCCCGCAGTTCGAGCGCGAGCTCAAGGAACACGAAGAGGCGGCGGCCAAGAATGCCTCCTCCGCGCTCTTGCGCGAAGAAGTGACGGCGGACGAGATCGCCGCCGTCGTGAGCCGCTGGTCGGGCATCCCCGTCACGAAACTGATGGAAGGCGAGCGCGAGAAGCTAGTGCGCCTCGCCGATACCCTGCACGAGCGCGTAATCGGCCAGGACAAGGCGGTCCGCGCCGTCGCCGATGCCGTGGTGCGTTCCCGCGCCGGGATAAAAAACCCGAACCGCCCCGTGGGCGCCTTCCTGTTCCTCGGCCCGACGGGCGTCGGCAAGACCGAACTCGCCAAGGCCCTCGCGCAGGAGCTCTTCGACGACGAAAACGCGATGGTGCGGCTCGACATGTCCGAATACATGGAAAAGTTCGCCGTCTCTCGTCTCGTCGGAGCGCCGCCCGGATACGTCGGCTTCGAGGATGGCGGCCAGCTCACGGAGGCCGTCCGCAGGAAGCAGTTCTCCGTCGTCCTTCTGGATGAAATCGAAAAGGCCCACCCGGACGTCTTCAATCTCCTCTTGCAGGTGCTCGACGACGGCCGCTTGACGGACAGCCACGGCAGGACGGTTTCGTTCAAGAACACCGTCGTCATCATGACGTCGAACGCGCCGCGCGACGCCCTCAAGGATATCTTCCGCCCGGAATTTCTCAACCGGCTTGACGAAATCCTCGAGTTCGACCCGCTCGGCGAAAGCCAGATCCGCGAAATCGTCAAGCTCCAGCTCAAGAACCTTGCCAAGAGGCTTGAAGAGCAGGAGTTGACTCTCGAGGTCGACGAACCTGCGCTCGAACGCCTCGTGCGCGACGGTTACGATCCGGCGTATGGCGCGCGCCCGGTGAAAAGGGCCATCCAGCGCGATCTCGAAAACCCGATCGCGCAGGGAATCGTCGCCGGCCGCTATCTTCCGGGCTCGCGCATCCTCGCCAGCGAAGCGATGGGGCTGAAGTAAATGTGAAAATGTGGAAATGAGGAAATGTGGAAATGCCGTGCGACTGACGCGCCGTCGCAGTGGCGGCCGCATTTCCACATTTCCATATTTTCACTTTTCCACGTTTCTGTTTCCGGCTTTGGCCTTGCGCCAGTCGCGCATTGAAACGCCGTAGCGCTTGAGGAATGCCGCGCGGAGTGCGTTTTCTGTTTTCCAGCCGCATTGTTGGGCGATCGCGCCCAGCCATTGCGACGGGATGCGGAGCAGGAGTTCCACGCGTTCGAACCGGATGCGGTTTATTTCGTCTTTGATCGTCGTGCCCGTGGCGCGAAGGAAGTCCATTTCCGCAAGTCTCCGCGAACCGGCGATCTGCGCGGCGACATCTGCGGCGGTGATTCCTTCGCACGCATGTTCGCGTACATAGGCCAGCATTTTCGCGACGCGCGGCGGAGTGCCGCTTCCGGCGGGTGTCGAGTTCCGCCGGATGAGGCCGAGTGCGCTGTAAGTCTCCCGGACGGGGCCGGCGGAAGGATTCTCTGCGAGCGACGAAAGAATTTCGCACGAGCGGTAGCCCGCCTGTTCGAAATCGAGATAGACGCTGGAGAGAGTGGGACGGGCGTTTTCGCATAGGGACGTATCGTCATCGACGCCGATTACGGCCAGTTGCGCTGGCACGGCAAGGCGGAAGTGCCGCGCGATATCGAGCACGTATGCCGCCATGTAGTCGTTTTCCGCCATGACGCCGCATGGTTTTGGAAGCGCCTTGAGGAATGCGGCGCATGCCTTGCCGCGGGCTTTCTCGGAATCGAAGATTTCTTTGCGACCGAATACCGCGCAGTCTAGCCCGTGCAGGTGCAGGATGCTCCTGAACTCCGCCTCTCGGTCGCGGCTCCAGAAGTGGTTGCCGGAGGATGCGATGAATGCGAAGGACTGGCAGTCGGCCTTGAGCAATTCTATCGCTGCACGCTCGCCTGGTCCTTTATGCGAAGGGTTGACGCACGACGCCCATGCGGGAAGCGTGCGCGGATCGCGGCCGAGAAAAACCGTCGGTATGTGCGCGAAGTCGGCTGGATCGAAGAAGCCGGACTCCGCCCCGGAACACTCCACGACGCAGCCGATTGGCTTCCAGAGGTCGATCAGTTCTTGTACGCGGGGACGTCCGGGCGATGGCTCGACTACTTGCAGCCGCCAGTTGCGCGTCCGTGCGAAGCGGAATGCTCCGTCAAGCTCCCTGATCCATGCCTGGCGGCGCGAGGTGTGAAAGAGTAGCGCGGTTTCCATGACAGAGGTATTATAGCAAATTCCGGTCTGACGCTGCAAGAGGAGAGTTCGCAAAATTGGCGTAAATATTTTTCGTCGATTTGGCGTTTTTTCGCTCGCTTTCGTGTATAATATGCGGTGACAATGGATATATTGTGGAAAGGAACGGTACGCACATGACAAAAGAAGAATTGCAGGGATGCATCGACAAATACAAGAAACTCCTCCTTGAATCGGTGGAGTGGTGGCAAAAGTACGCGCCCGACGCCCGGCACGGCGGATTCTACAACTACCTCGGGCGCGACGGCAAGGTGCTTTTCACTGACAAGAACGTTCGCCAGCAGGGCAGACTGGTCCTGCTCTTCGCCCGCGCCTACAACGAGATCGAGAAGCGACCCGAGTGGCTCGACCTCGCCCTGCAGGGAATCAAGTTCATCGAGGACCATTGCTTCGACGAGCGCGACGGTCGCACGTACTACGACGTGACCGAGGACGGCCTCCCCGTTCGCAAGCGCCGCTACGTGGTGACGGAGCACTACACGGTGATGTCCTATATCGAACTTTTCAAGGCCACCGGCAATCCGGAGTGGAAGGCGAAGGCGGAGAAGCTCTACAAGACGATCATGATGTATTACTACAACCCGGAGCTGCTGCCGCCGAAGTTCTACCCGGCGCGCAAGGTCCGGGCGCACAACATCCCGATGATCATCTCGTGCACTTCCATAATGATGCGCGAACTCGGCGGCGACACCTCCCTCTACGACCGCACGATCAAGACTTGCCTCGGAGAAGTTTTCGGCGATTTCCTCGACTACGACAAGAAGGCGCTGCGCGAGATAGTCAACGCCGACGGCACGCCTTGCGAGACTCCAGAGGGCCGCACTATCAATCCCGGCCACTCCATCGAGACTTCGTGGTTCGCGATGACCGAGGCGGCGTTCCAGAAGGACGACGAGCTCCTCGGGAAGGCGCTCACGGTCCTCGACTGGTCGCTCGCATGGGGCTGGGACGAAGTGCAGGGCGGCGGCGGCATCATCTATTTCCGCAACGTCGACGAGGCGGAAGGGCACGAGCCGGACCAGTACGAGCATGAACTCAAGCTCTGGTGGCCGCAGAACGAAGCCATCTACGCGACATTCCTCGCCTACACGCTGACGAAGGACGAGAAGTATCTCGACTGGTTCAAGAAGATCGAGAAGTGGTTCTTCGACCATTTCCTCGATCATGAATACGGCGAAATCATCAAGTATCTCCGTCGCGACGGTACGCCATCCTGCACGATGAAGGGCACGCGCTGGGCCGGAGCGTTCCACTATCCGCGCATGCTCTTCAACCTCATCAAGCTCATGGAGGCGGAAAAGTTGAAAGGTTGAAAAGGGAAGAGGCGGGACGGCTTCCAGAATATCTAGAACTTCTAGAACATCCAGGACATCTAGAACCTCTTCCCTCTTCCCTCTTCCCTCTTCCCTCTCCCGAGAATTCTCTGAAAATGAAACTCGACTCGACAATATTGCTTGCTGTCGTTTCCTCCACGATGCTTTTTGCGTCGTGCATCGCCGATGTCCCCGCGCAGACAGGATGTTCCAATGCCGTGGACGCCAGGTTCGCCCAAGACGGCACTCTCCAGTCGATCTGCGTAGGCGAGGCCGTCTTCGCGACCGGTGGCGGCAATCTCTGGGAGGCGGAGTTTCTGGCGGATGCGGGCGCTAAAATTTCCGTCTCCGCCTCGAATGCCGTTTCGTTCGCGAAAAGCGAGTCGGATTCCGAGATAGTGCTTTCCTGGCGCGGCATCGCCCTCGGCGACGAGCCGGACGCCCTCGACGCCACCGTCGCCATCTCGAAGAACGCCGACGCATCGCAGTCGTGGAGCCTCCGCTTCGATAACCGTTCGCAGCGTTGCAAACTTTTGCGCACCTCGTTCCCCATGTTGCGCCGCATGACGCGCAATGGCGAGGGCGACGCCCTGCTACCGTGGAAGGACTACGGCGCGAGGCTCTTCCGCCGCCGCACGGCACAGCCGAAGGCGCTCCATGCCCACTATCTCGGCTATGCGCCGCCGGTCGCGGCGTTCTTCCTTGGCGAGACGGGGCTCTACATTGCGGCAGAGGATCCACAGGCCCGGCAGAAGTGTCTCGTGGAGAGCGGCGAACAGAACGTCCACTTCGACACGCTCGTCGAACTCGGCGCGGACGGCCCCGGCTACAATGTGACGCTTGCGCCGCTCAAAGGCGATTGGTGGGAAGCCGCGCGGCGATACCGTAAATTCGCCCTTGCCCAGAAGTGGGCGCGATTGGGGCCTATCAGGGACAATCCATCCTACCCGCGGCGCATATGCGAAATCCCTCTCTGGATCAACATCCACGGCCACGCCGATGTCGCCTCGAACGTGCTCGCAAAGGCAAAGGCCACTTTCCCCGGTTTCGCGACGGGCATCCACTGGCACCTCTGGCAGCAGTCCGGCCACGACGTCAACTACCCCGAATATTTCCCCGCCCAACCTCGCGTGAAGGAAACGATCGACTTCTGCCATTCCATCGGCCAGGAACCGATGCCATATGTGAACGGCCGCCTCTGGACCGCGACGACGATGGGCTATCTCCTCGCCGAGCCGTGGGCGGTGATGAAGACCGACGGCTCGCGCGTCGAGGAAGTGTATGCGAAGACGAATCCGCCGCTCGCTGTAATGTGTCCGTGGACGGAGCCTTGGCGGCGCGTGGTGCAAGCCTTCACTGGACGCATTTTCGAAGAACTCGGAGCGAAGTCGCTCTTCATCGACCAGGTCGGCGCGGCGCGCGCATATCCGTGCTACGACCCGGCGCACGGCCACCCGGTCGGCGGCGGTGCGTGGTGGCGCGATGGCTATGCGCGGATGCTCTCTCCGGTCCGCCGCGCCTGCAACGAGCGAGGCGCGTTCCTCGTTACCGAGGGCGCGGGCGAAGCATATCTCGATCTCTTCGACGGCTTCCTTCAGGTCGTGGAGCGAAAGCCAGACGACGTACCGTTCTGGAGCGCCGTCTATTCGGGTTACACGACGTACTTCTGCTCGCCGGAGAATGCCGACGACGACCCGCAGTCCTTCCTCGTCCAGCAGAGCCGCGAAATGCTCTGGGGCCACCCGCTTGGCTGGTTCGACCCAGGCGTTTTGGACAAGCCCCGGAAAATCGAAATCCTTCGCCGGCTTTGTACATTCCGGCAGCGCAATCTCGACGCGCTAGCCTACGGCAACCTTCTCGACGAACTTCGCCCGGTCGCGCCGCTCCCGCAGGTAGAATACACGTGGAAGCCGCGATCTAACTGGAGCAAGGACGTGAACCGCGGCACATGCCCCGCCGTCATCGGCAACTGGTGGCGCACCGCCGGCGGCGAAACCGTCCTCCTCGCCGTCAACCTCACCGACCGGCGACAGACGTTCGACTACGAAGTCTATGACGGCGCCAAGCGCACAGGCAAAACCGCCACTGCGACACTCGAGGCACATGAGCTCAAAAGGATCGAACGATTTGTCGACGACGGATTTGTTCGCGTAGATAATCCGCTCACTTTCTCGCGAGGGACGCTCGGACCCGGGCAAATCCGTTTGTAGACCTTTCAACTTTTCAGTCTTTCGTTGTAAGCAAAAAGGAGATGGCAATGAAACATAAGAACATGCTGGCCAATGCAATAGTTTCGGCCGCGATTGCGGCTCTTCCGCTGTTCGCTGCCTTCGGCTTCACGCTCGAAGGCACTTTCACCGGCGCGACTCGCTATGTCTCAAAGTCCGGTAGCGATTCCAACGGCGGCACATCCTGGGACGACGCCAAACAGACAATCCAGGCGGCTGTCGATCTCTGCGCCTCTGGCGACACCGTGGTCGTCGACGACGGCGAATATTCCGACACGACGCAGTGGACTTCCGCGAGCGACAATGCGAAGACGCTGCCGACCGTCGTGCAAATCACGAAACGCATCCATCTAGTCTCGCGCAACGGCAAGCACAAAACGCATATCGTAGGCAGATGGGCCGATACGGCGACTGGAGTTGGAACCGGCGCCGCGCGCTGCATCTACATCAACGGAACGGCTTCGGCGAACGACGCTGCCAACGGCACGCTCATCGAAGGCTTCACGATTCGCGACGGCGCGACGGAATACGCCACGGCGGACAATAACGATTACGACAGCGCAGGCGGCATCTGCGGCGGCACGGGCGCCAACGGCAAGGGCCTCGCCTATGTCGTCGATTGCGACATCGTAAACTGCCGCGCAGGTACTGGCGCCGCGATTTCCCGCGGCATCGTGCCGATTCGCTGCGCGTTCGTCGGCAACCGTGGCGTACAAGGCACCAACAACCAGCATGTTTTCTACCGCACGCTCTACGCCTACAACTGCGTATTCGCCATGAACGGCCCCGCTGCGCGGACCGTCGGCACAAACGGCGGCTCCATATTCGCCCAGACGCAAGCCGCCACGATCGTAAACTGCACGTTCATCGACAACACCTGCTACACGCTCCAGCCAAACGGCGACTACAAGTCTCCGATTTACAACTGCGCGTTTCTCGGCGACGGCGAGGCGCTTTCGTACGGCAAGGGAGGCCACAAGGCCTATATCTATCCTACGAATTGTGTCCAGACGGCATCGGGCACCGACATCGGCGGCCGCATCGCCGAAGAAGGAGCTACCGCAGGTTGCAAGGTAGGCGTCTCCGAATTCCAGCACTGGTACGCCGCCGACACACGCGAGTGGAAGTCCGCCGTGAACGGCGATCTCAAGGATGCAGGCTTCAACGCCCGCTCCGTCGCCGCGACGTTCGTCCCGGAAGAATACCTCGACACCGACTTCTTCGGCAAAGCGCGCAACTGGACGTCCGTCGATATAGGCGCCATCGAGGCGCAAGGCGAGGCGGCCGATCCGGCGCTCGGCACGATACAGCTCGGCACCAATGTCGCCGTCATGGCGGGGACGGATGTCGTTTCGCTCCCGAGAGGTTTCGTTTCGTGCGAGGCGGCTACCGCCCAGGTGCGCCTCGTCCCGACGATCGGCGATGCGACGCCGCTCTTTGGCTACGCCGTTTCCGGCGAATGGGGCTCCTTCTACCGCTATCCCGATCTCGGCGCCGACCGCGGCGCGTGGATGACCCCGCCCGCCTCCGGCAAAGCCGTCACGGTGGACGCAAAAGTTGCTGCCGACGAAACGTGGGTTGATGGTTCGTATGCGGGCGGCGACTCCGACGGCTCGGAGACAAAACCGTACACCACCATCCAGGACGCGGTTGGCAACACCGCTCCATACGGGCTCGTCCATGTCGCGCCGGGCACTTACGCCACAGGCGGCACGACGCTTTCCGGACACAAAGTCGTCTCCCGCGTCGGCATCGAGAACCAGGTCGCCATCCGCGCCGACGGATCCGCCGAAGACACGATCATCCGCGGCGACGCGGACACCCGGTGTGTGGCGGTCCGGCGTCAGGCCGTGACAGTCCATCTACAGGGCTTCACTCTTGAAAACGGCACTGCGGACAAGGGCGCATTGGATGCGGACGGTCTCGGCGGCGGCTTCTACGCGACGCCGCAGTCCTGGACGGACGGCGCCGGCCTTGACATCGGATACCAGCGCAACGCGCAGGTGACGGACTGTATTTTCACCGGCAACTCCGCGCGGCAGGGCGCCGCGATGTGCGGCGGATGGGCGCAGCGCTGCGTGTTCTACGACAACGTCGCTACAGCCAACAACCGCGTTACAAGCACTCAGACGGGCAACGACTACCAGCGTGGCGCCGTAGCATTCAAGTCCGTTCTGTCGGCGTGCGTCGTCCGCGACAATCTCCAGACCCGCACCGACACCGTGAGTTCGCTCTACAAGTGCCACCCATACAACGTCTCGTTCGCGGAGACGAACTATACTGCCGGCGTGACATCCGGGAACCCCGACTACCGCCCGGTCGATCGCAACACGCCAGCCTACAACTGCGCTTTCATGGGCGGCTATCTCGACGACCACAATGACTCCGTCACAATCGTTCCCGTCGGCAACGTCGGCGACACGACGCTCCAGAGCAAATCATGGCTCGCGCGCTACGACCGTGATGAACTCTTCGTTGATCCAGACAAAGGTGATCTGCATTTGAGGTCGACGACAGACGCCGCGTCGAAGGGCGCCGCCACGGCCTACCGCGCGGCGATGTTCGCCGTCGGCGACATCGAGGGCGACGCCCTTGGCTACATAGACGGCAATCCCGTCCCCGGCGCGTATTCGACCGTCCTTGAAGGGCGCGACCTTTACGTGGATGCCGTGAACGGCAGCGACGCCGCCGACGGCCGCACGGCGGCGACCGCGAAGAAGACGCTTGCCGCCGCGCTCGCCCTCGCCCACACGGGCGACACCGTCCACGCCGCGCCCGGCGACTACGCCGACGGCACCATGACGTACTCTGGCGGCACGGTCCTTATCGCGCCAACGAACGGCGTCCATTCTGCATCGCGCGGCGTCGTGCCTAAAGGCGTCTCGCTCGTCGCCGACGAAGGCCCGGCGGTCACGTTCATCACCGGCGCCATCGACAACTTGAACGGCAACGGTCTCGGCGACACGGCCGTGCGCTGCCTCACCGCCCTTGCCGGATCGAAGGTCGCCGGCTTCACGCTTCGCGGCGGCTCGACGTTCAACACCACCGGCGACATGCGCGACGAAAACATGGGCGGTCTCGCGCTCGCTCCGTCCTGCCGTCACGGAGAAACGGGATCGGCGGTCTTCGAAAACTGCGTGTTCACGAATGGTTTCGCCCGCACGGCCGGCGATGTCGCAGGCGGTATCCTGCGTCGCTGTCGTCTCTACGGAGGCAAAGTTTCCTCCGGCGCGGCGATTTCGATGTATTCGCGTTTCGAACACTGCCTGCTCGTGAACGAATCCGACGACGATACGGGTGTAAGGTTCTGCGGCGGCATGCGCTCTTGCACATATGTGAATAAGCAGGGCAAGGCGTCCGGTCAGAATGTCGAACTCGGAAACAGCCTATTTGAATATGGCGCAACATTCGAGAACTCGGTTATTGCCACGGTCAACTCCTATGGCGGTGATTTGCATCCCGTTCTCGAGAATATGACGAACTGCCTTTGGGTGGTCGGCGGCGAAAATGCGAAGCTCGACCTCGCCACGTGCGCGAACGTTAAAACGGTCGCCTTGGTGGACGATGCGCTTGCGATGTTGGATGCCGCCTACGCACCGCTCGCGGGCTCCGATCTCGTTGATGCCGGCGACCGCGCACTTCTCGCAAAGCTCTCCGGCGACGTCTCGACCGACCTCGCGGGAGGACAGCGCATCTACGGCGGCGCGCTGGATATCGGCGCGTTTGAATACGATCTTCTCCAGGATCTTGCCATGACGTTGCACCATCGCGTCGGCGTCGTCAATGTCGCGTCCGCCGGCGAGGAGATCGCGCTTGCCGACGGCAAGATTCGCATCCCGGCCGGTGCGATCGACGCGGGTGTTTCCGTCAATCGCGAGAGCGGCTTTGCCTTCTCCGCGGAGGTGACCGGCTCGGGGACGCTGTCGATTTACATCGGCGATATGGAGACGCCGTGGCGCACTCTGACTGCGGCGGATGGCGAGACGGAGCTGCGATTCCGCGTCGCGGCCGGAACGACGGCTCTTCGCTTCGCCTACGTACCCGGGGCTTCGGATGCCGACGGCGCGTCGATCGGCGCTTTCGTCGGCACCAACGGATTGCTGCTGATCATCAAATAGCGCCCGCCTCATCCCTCTTCCCTCTTCCCTCTTCCCTCTTCCCTCATGAAAAAAAGAATCGAAGATATGCGCTACGATCTGCGAATGAAGCGGCTGACTGCGCGCAAAATCGAACAAACCAAGGAGAAGCAGGCGAAACTGGGTTCGCGGGACGAAGACGACTACGGATTCGTCCTGCCGCCCGTGACGTTCAAGGTCGATTTGCCCGTGCGCGACGCAACGGGACAATGGTCCGGCCCTCGTTCGTGGGCGGCGAACTTCCGCTGGCTCATGGAGCATCATCCGTGCTACATCGATCCTGACGACGCCATCGCCGGGCGCTGGATGTTCATGCTCTCGCGCATGCGCCTCGGGTATCAACTTTCGCGCTCGAACTTCGCCTTCGACTATTCGCATCTCGAACCGCTGCAGAAGAAGTACGACATAACGACCGGAATTGGCAAGGATGCCCATTTCGCTCCCGACTACAAGATCGGCCTCGACCTCGGCTGGGGCGGTCTGCTGGAGAAGGTACGGACGGCGCGATTTGAATTTTTAGCCGCAAAGAACGCAAAGAGCGCAAAGGAAAAACTTGCCTCGGAAGACATATCCTATGCCATTGAACTGATGGACGCAGAGGAGCAAGCGATCCTCGGCGTGCAAGCCTGGATGCGGCGTCTCGGAGAGGCGGCGGCCGACCGCACGATGACCGAGGAGGATCCCGCGCGCCGCGCGAATCTCGACGAAATGGCGCGTATCTGCCTGAAACTCGTGGAGCGTCCGCCGGAGACCTTGCGCGAGGCGGTGCAGTGGATCGCCGTTTTCAACATGGCCTCGCGAACATACAACCGCGACGGCGCGGGCGGGCAGCTCGACGAGCTGCTGCGCCCCTACTACGAACGCGACATTGCCGCCGGACTCATAACGGACGAAGACGCGGAATTCTATTGCTTCTGCCTGCTTCTCAACGATCCGCACTATTACCAGATCGGGGGGCCTGCGGCCGACGGAACCGACCAGACTTCGCGAATGAGCTATATCATTCTCGAAGCGGCGGGCAGGCTCAAGAGTTCGTGCAACCTCACGATTCGCGTCTGGGACGGCATGGACCGCGCGCTCTACCGCCGCGGCGTCGAGATTCTCCTCGCCAACCGTCTTGGCTATCCGCGCTTCTCGGGCGACAAGGCGCTCGTCGAAGGGTTCATGAAGAACGGCTATTCCGCCGGACTCGCCCGCCGGCGCATCGCCGTCGGCTGCAACTGGATGAGCCTGCCGGGCCTCGAATACACTCTGAACGACGTCGTCAAGATCAACATCGCCAAGGTGTTCGAGGTGGCGTTTGCCGAATCCTCCGCATGGGAGGAACTGGAGGCGAACTATCGCAAACATTTCGCCGCCGCAGTCGCGGTGACGGCGGAGGGAATAGACTTCCACCTCGACCACCAGTACCTCAACGAGCCGGAGCTGATGCTCAATCTTCTCTCGCACGGGCCGATAGAGAAGGGCATGGACGTCAGCCACGGCGGGGCGGCATATTACAACATGGCCATAGACGGCGCGGGGCTTGCGGTCGTCGCCGATTCATTCGGCGCGATCGAGCAGCGCGTAGTGGACGAGAAAGCGCTTTCGTTCGCCGAAGTCAAAGACGCCGTCGCCTCGAACTTCGCGGGCGAGAGGGGCGAGCGCACACGCAAAATGCTCGACTCCGCCGGGCGCTACGGCGCGGGGGGCACGCGAGCGGACGCATGGGCCGTCAAGCTCACCGAGATCCTTAACAGCGAGATCGCGGGCCACACCACTCCGCACGGCTTCAAGCTCATCCCGGGATGGTTTACTTGGGCGGATACTTTGCGTTTCGGCCGCGCCGTCGGCGCCACGCCCAACGGACGCAAGGCGGGCGAGCCAATTTCACATGGCGCGAATCCGCTCCCAGGTTTCCGCAAGGACGGCGCGCTCACTGCGATGGCGGCGGCAATTGCCTCTGTGCAGCCGGGCTACGGCAATACCGCGCCATGGCAGCTGGAAGTCGATATAGGGCTTGCCGACGACGAGAATGCGGTCGACAAACTTATGGCGCTCATGGATGGTCATTTCGCGCTGGGCGGCACGCTCATCAACATCAACGTGGTCGATGCGCAGAAGATACTCGATGCGGACAAGGATCCGTCGAAATATCCCGACCTCGTCGTGCGCGTCACGGGCTTTAGCGCATATTTCAACTCGCTCTCGCCCGCCTTCAGACAGCTCGTCGTGAAGCGACTCATAAGGGAGGCGGTGTAAAGTGCTTTTGAACGGTCTCGACTGGGCGGTCATAATAGCGTTCTTCGTCGTGCTTGCGCTCATACCCGCTCTCGCGTCGCTCAAGAGCCGCGGGACGGCGGGGGACTTCTTCAACTCCGGGCGTTCCATGCCGTGGTGGCTGATCGGCTTCTCGATGGTGGCCGCGACTACGGCGACGGACTCCGCGAACTTCTTCGCAGAAGTCATCAGGCGCGATGGCATGTGCGGCAACTGGGTGATGTGGGCGTTCATTCTAACGGGTCTGCTTACCGTTTTCGTCTATGCGAAGCTGTGGGTGCGTTCCGGGGTTTCCACCGACATGGAGTTCTACGAGCTTCGGTATTCCGGGAAGCCGGCGGCGTTCCTCCGCGCCGTGCGCACGATCTACCTCGGCGTGGTATTCAACGTGCTCGTCCTCGGCAACGTCATACTCGCCGCGATCAAAATCGGCGTCGTCCTCTTCGGCATCGACGCCAATACGATACTTCTCGTCACGATCGTCGCCTCGATCGTATATACGTTCTTCGGCGGAATACGCGGCGTCATCTGGACGGACTTCTTCCTTTTCCTCGTCGTGATGGCAGGGGCCGCGGCGGCGATGGTGTATGGCCTGGCGCTTCCGGAGGTCGGGGGGCTTGCCGGAATCGCGGCGAACCCGGAGACCGCGAAGCGGCTATCGATATTTCCTGACTTCGGTTCGCGCGACACGCTTCTCACGATGTTCGTCATACCGCTCGCGGTGCAGTGGTGGAACGTTTGGAAGGCGGGTTCCGAGCCTGGCGGCGGCGGGTATATCGTCCAGCGCATGCTGACTGCGAAGTCCGGAAACCATGCGCTCGCCGGGACGCTCTTCTTCAACGTGCTCAACTGGGTGATACGTCCGTGGCCGTGGTATATCGTCGGCCTCTGCTCCGTTATCGTCTATCCCGATCTCGCCTCGATAAAAGCCGCGTTCCCGGATGTGGATCCTTCACTCGTGCAGGGCGACATGGCGTATCCCGCGATGCTTACCAAGGTTCCTCATCTGTGGCTCGGCGTCGTCGCCGCGTCGATGATGGGCGCACTATTCTCGACCGTCGCGGCGCACTTGAATCTCGGCAGCGCCTACATCGTCAACGATCTCTGGAAGCGTTTTGCGCGGCCGGGCGCGAGCGACCGCGAGCTTATCTGGGTGGGCCGCGCGTCGATGCTGCTTCTGCTGCTTCTCGGATGCTGGATCGCGCCGTTCCTCAAGAGCGCCAAGGCGGCTTTCGACCTGATGTTGCTCATCGGCGCGGGGTCCGGCTCGATCTTCCTGCTGCGGTGGTTCTGGATGAGGATAAACGCCTGGACGGAGATAGCAGGGATGGGCGTTTCGCTGGTCGCCGCTCTAGTCTTGCAATTCGGTTTTCCCGCGATGGCGCCGTGGAAGAGGATGATGGTCGCGATCTGCATTACCACCGCGAGTTGGCTTGCCGTCACTCTCCTGACGAAGCCGACGGATGCGGCCGTCGCGGCGAAATTCAAAGCCGCAGTGAGGGCGGAGGGACGCGATGTCGGCAAAGGTCTCCTCTTGACGGCCCTCTCGGCAATGGCGATTTTCGCGATGATATGGGCTGTCGGCAAGGTGCTATTTAAAGGTTGAAAGGTTGAAAAGTTGAAAAGTTTAATCAACAAAAGGATTTGCCCGGGATTAACGACCCTCGCTTAGTGAGCGGCTTATATACGCGAACAAATCCGTGTGTTAATCATAAAGTTGATAGTTTGAAAAGTTCTCTCAAGTTCCTCTGTGACTCTGTGTTAAAAAGGAAGGCTTGAAACAAATCGAAAAATTCTTTTCAACCTTTCAACCTATCAACCTTTCAACCTTTCAACTTCTTATGAAGGGCATGGTCTTCGACATAAAGCGCGGATGCGTGAAGGACGGGCCGGGGCTTCGCACGAGCGTGTTCATGAAGGGCTGCCCTCTCAAGTGCGTCTGGTGCCACAATC
>DFGB01000055.1:0-19890 GCA_002371135.1 Verrucomicrobia bacterium UBA3761
TCGCCGGAAAAGGCGCTTGGCGATTTGCTCTTGTCGAGATCCAACCTGCGAATCTCGTCGCCCGATTCGCTAAGGTCGTTTCTGGCGGACGACATACGCTTTGATTTCGATGCATTTGGAAATCCGGATAAGACGATTCTAAAGGGAATGGCGGAGAGTGGACACAAGCCGCTTTTGATGAAGGCATTGGAAAGGATGTTCTCATGACGCTCTACGATTCTATGGTTGAAAGCTATGCGCCGAAGTCCGCAGCCGAGCGGGTTGCCGTTCAGCAGGAAGTAATGCAGCTGATTGCGTTGGCGGGACTTGCAAGGGGGGGCTTCTTCGAGAAGGCGGCATTCTACGGCGGAACATGCCTGCATCTGTTCTACGGGATGGAGCGGTTCTCCGAGGACATGGACTTTTCCCTTCTCGAGCCAAACCCCTCGTTTGATTTCGAGTCGTACTTTCCTGCGATAAAGGAGGAGTTCGCTCTTGCGGGGAAGGAGGTCGAGATACAACTGAAGCACAAGGGACGGCCTTCGTCCGTGGAGAGCGCGTTTCTAAAGGAGTCGTCTGAGGTGTTCAGAATCGGCTTCACGACGCAAAAGCAGATCAAGGTCAAGATCGAGGTTGACATTGAACCGCCACCGGGCTTTTCAACAGAACAAAAGCTGTTGGTCAAGCCGGTGTCGCGCTGGATTCGTACCTATTCGATAGGCGATCTGTTTGCCGGAAAGGTCAGCGCTGCTCTTTTCCGTGCCTGGCGCACGCGAACCAAGGGACGCGACTGGTACGATCTTGAGTGGTATGTGAAGAATGGCTATGCATGCCATTTGGGGCACCTTGTGGAGCGGTGCAAGGAGTCCGCCCCCGAAATCGACCTTTCTTCGCGCGAAGCGCTCATTGCCGCGTTTAGGAAGCGCATTGCGACAATAGACTTCAAGGCAGCGAGCGAAGATGTCCGACCGTTTTTGAAGGATGCTTCCTGTCTGGATATCTGGAGTCAAGAGTATTTCAATTCGCTTGTCGATATGATCAAGGTGGAGTTGTAGGTCTTTAGACAGGATTAACAGGATTAAGAAAGAAACGGAGGAATGAGGTGTCTATGAAAATCAGAAACATTGCAATTGGAATTGCTGTTGTCGGTGCCATTATTGCCGGCGGCGTGGCGGCGGTGGCGTGGCAGAATGCCGCAGTCGCTCCACGCACTATTTGATACTGAGTCCAACAGAAAGGTAGGGCTGTTTAAATGAGAACTCATATTAAAGACATGATCGCCGGATGCGTCGCCTTGCTGAGCGGCATTGCGTTTGCGCATTTCCCGATTGGCGTGAGCCCCGAGTCTGACGACGGGCTTGTGCGCGTTGGCTGGACGCCGGTTCAGCTTGGAATTTGCTCGTGCCGTCCCGTCCAGCTCTTCCCCGGCGATGCCGACGTATACGGCATTGCGGCAGGTGCGCTGAATTTGAATCAGATGTCGGCCGTCGCTTCGCTGTCTCCGCTTAATATGGTCAGGCGAAACTATTTCGCGCAGATCGGGCTGATTGACGTCTGCGAGCTCAACTGCGCATTGGAGGTTGGGCTTCTTAATCTCACAGAGCGAAATTTTGGCGTGAGTGTTGGTGTCTTTAACGTCGAATCGCCTGACGGTCGCTTGGGAAACGACGGCCAATTCTCCTGGTTGCCGGGCTTGCAGGTCGGGTTGGTCAACGGCGGTTGCGGGGTGCAGACTGGTTTCTACAACATTGGCGGCAGGCTTCAAATCGGCGCACTCAATGCTGATGGCAGCGTGCAGATCGGCTTGCTTAATGCTGCGATCAATGGAGACAATCGCAGTGCATGTTTTCAGATCGGCTTGCTCAACTACAACCCGCGCGGAATCGTCAAGTGGATGCCGATATTTAACTTCTCACGCGGCAATGAGTAGCGACGATGACAGAAATTCGCCAGAAGCAGATTCCCTATCGCAGGCCATCTTGTACGCGAAGCATCCCGCAATGACAGGCAGCTTGCTGCTTCTTGGAGGCGATGGTGCTGGAAAGGCGCGTTTCTGAGATCATTTGAGGATTAGATGGGGGAGAAAAGTATTAGACAGGATTAAGAAAGAAACGGAGGAATGAGGTGTCTATGAAATTCAGAAACATTGCAGTCGGAATTGTTGTTGGCGGCATTATCTTCACCGCTGCCGTGGCGGCGGTGGCGTGGCAGAAGGGCTTGTCTGCCCGCGAAACGGTGGAGCTTGGCGCCGGCGTGATTGCGCGGCACACGATCGCGGAAAGAACGGCGGCGATTCTCGCGAAGAAGCCGCATCTGAAAGGCATTGCGGAAAGCGCAGGAGGAAAGTTGCGGATACTCGTCTTCAAGAACGAGCGGTCCGTCGAAGTCCACGCACCTGGCTGGAAAGCTCCGCGCATCTATCCGATGACGGCCTTCAGTGGAACGCTCGGCCCGAAGCTGCGCGAGGGCGATGGACAGATACCGGAGGGCATCTACGGAATTGGATACCTGAACCCGAATTCAAGCTACTATCTTTCGCTCAAGATGACATATCCGAGCGCATCGGATAGGGCGCGCGCAAAAGCGGACGGGCGCACGAATCTTGGCGGAGACATCATGATTCACGGAAAGGCGGTCACAATCGGGTGCGTGCCTGTCGGCGACGATGCGATCGAAGACATCTTCTATCTCGCCAACGCCGTTGGAATCAATAACGTCTCGGTCATAATCGCGCCATACGACATGCGTAAAGGCCGCAAGCCGGAACTGGAACGTTCGCCGCTCAAATGGTATCCCAACCTCTGCAGGGGAATCGAGATTGCGCTTTTGGGTGCAGCGAAGCTCTACAGCCGGTTTCTTGAGGGACCTTCTGATGAGTCGTTGCTGGATGTCGTTATGGCGATTGACGGCGGTTATTGGGACGAACAAATGCGGCACTATATGAGGCTTGAACTATCGCCGGAAACGCGCGTGCGGACAATTTACAAATCGGCGGACGCGAAGATTGACAACCGCTCAATCGCCGTATTTCTCGTTTCCGAAATGCTTAAGTTCGAGCCGCCATGCGACGATCCTCCACTTTGGTGCCTGACTGCATGTCGCTCCATTCTTGATGAGAATGAGCCGTATCGTGGGTATGAATGTCCATATAGAATTCATGTGTTTCCTGCCACAAGCGAAGGAATAGCCTTGGCGCGAAAACGAATAGGAGAAAATATCCGTTTAGGCGATGACATTGAAATGTGGAATAAACACGAGGAAAACGTGCATGAAAGTAATGGCAATTGCAGTGAGTGCGCTCTGCTTGGCAGGGTGCATACTTCCGGTCCCTCACATACGTCAGCACATTCATGCGACGCAGGGAATAGTCGTAGATAGCAATACAGGAAAACCAGTTGCCGGTGCAAAAGTCGAGATTGGCGCTGGCCGGTATATGCAGGAGACTGTAACGGATTCGTCAGGGCATTTCTCAATAGAGGACGTACAAGGGTGGCACATGATATTCTGGATAGGCCCTCCTTCGTCAGGGGTGTTGCTTCCAACGCATGTGGATTATGCGGACGGATTTTTTCATGTGGTCGTAATCTCGGCCCTCGGATATCCGCGTCAATCTTTTGACCTTGGCGTTTCAGAGTCGAATGACACCTACACATATCCATTGGAGAAACAGCTGATGGAAGAGTGTCGTTTGGATGAAGAGGGATTCCCTATTCTGCGCGAGAGGCGCCCTATTCGTACTAGCGGAAACAAATAAAACCGAAGGGGCCTTTGATGGATGCGCAGAGGGCCGTGTCGTGGATGCGCGCAAACGCCGCGACGCTCCAGATCGACCCGGCGAAGATCGCGCAGATCGGCTTCTCCGCCGGCGCGAACCTGACCGCCAGGACGGCGAACAATTTCAAGAAGCGCAGCTACGAGCCGATCGACGAAATCGATGCAATGAGTTCCCGCCCCGACGCGACGCTGCTCGTCTACCCCGGCGGGTTGCTGAAGGGCGGCTTCCGCGCACGCCCCACGCCGGATCTCGCGTTTTGCGAGGATACCTTCGTCGTCAAGGATACTCCTCCCGTCTTCATAATGCAGACGGAGGACGACTTCTGCCAGGTCGAAAATTCTCTCGCCTACTATCTCGCGTGCAAGAAGTGCGGCGTGCCGGCGGCGATGCTGCTAGGCCCCAAGGGCGGCCACGGCTATGGCTCGCGCAGGACCGGCCGCGACAACGATACATGGCCCGACGTCGCCGCCACATGGCTCAAGCGCACGCTGGGATTCTGAAAATGTGGAAATGTGAAAATGTGAAAGTGTGAAAATGCCGTGCGTCTGCCGCGCTGTCGCGGTGGCGGCCGCGATTCCACATTTCCACATTTCCACATTGGCAACATTAATCGGATTATGGTATAATATTCGCGTTGGTCAAACTGTATAAAGGAGCGGAGATGAAAAGAGGAGCGATATTGGCCATGGCGTGCATTGCCGCGGCGGGCGCGTTCGCGGCCGGCGAGAAGACGGTGCTGTGGAAAAACGGCGACGCCGGGATAGCGGTGTATCGCATTCCGGCGCTGTGCGCGGCGCCGAACGGCGACCTTGTCGCCGCGTGCGACGCGCGCAAGAACAACGGCGGCGACCTCAACATCTTCCAGCCCATCAACATCTCGATCCGCCGCTCCTCCGACGACGGCAAGACGTGGTCCGCGCCGGAGAATTCCTGGACGTGGCCTTGGGGCGACAAGGAGAAATGGGCGGGCTCGGATCCTTCGTTCGTCGTCGACAAGGAAGCGAAGAAAATCTTCCTGTTCTACAACGTCTGGAAGTGGGAGGACGAAAAAGACTGGAACAACAACGTCTACCGCTTCTACGTGCAGGAATCGTCCGACAACGGCAAGACGTGGTCCAAGCCGCGCGATATTTCCAAGGACATCGCGTTCCCGGGGTGGGGTTTCGGCAAGGCGAGGAAGGCGGGCGGATTCATCTTCATTTCGTCCGGCTCGGGCATCCAGACCTCCGACGGCACTCTCCTGCACACGATCGTGCACGTCAACGACGGCAATGCGCTTTTCGGTTCGACCGACCATGGCAGGACGTGGAAGGCGATCGGCAAGCCGGTGAAGAACGGCGACGAGTGCAAGGTGGTGGAGTTGCAGGATGGCTCGTGGATGATCAATTCTCGCTGGCGCGGCGGCGGCCGCCAGATTCACGTCACCAGGGATCGCGGACAGACGTGGGAATCGCGCTACGACGCCTCGCTCGTCGATCCCGAATGCAATGCGCAAATCATGCGCTACGGCAAGGTGCTCCTGTTCTCGAATTGCAAGGCGAACGGCCGGCGCAATCTGCACTTGCGCGCGTCGCTCGACGATGGTCGCACGTGGGGCGAGGGCGTGTGCGTGTGCCCCGAGGGCGCTGCGTATTCCGACATGGCCGTTCTGAAGAACGGCGACATCGGCATTCTCTACGAAGGGGCCGGATATGCGACGATCAATTTCACGACCGTCCCGCGCAACGATGCCGTGAGCGATATCGCCGGGCGCAAGGAAAAGTGATTGAAGCTGCTTGAAAACGAATACAACAACATTCCAGGGAACAACCGACATGAGCGAAATCAACGGAGATCTGATGGTATTTTCCGGCACGGCGAATCTGCCGCTCGCCGAGAAGGTCGCCAACTACCTAGGGCGGCCGCTGAACAAAATCGACATACGCCATTTCCCCGACGGCGAGACGTTCTGCCAGATCGATGAGACGGTGCGCGGCAAGGACGTGTTCGTGATCCAGTCCGGCAGCCCCGCGCCGAACGATGCATACATGGAGCTCTTCATAATCATGGACGCGCTGCGGCGCGGTTCCGCCGCGCGCATCACCGCCGTGCTGCCTTACTACGGCTACGCGCGCCAGGACCGCAAGGACCAGCCACGCGTGCCGATTACGGCGCGCCTCATCGCAAACCTCCTCGAAAGCGCCGGCGCGAGCAGGGTGCTCACGATGGACCTTCACGCCAACCAGATTCAGGGATTCTTCGACATCCCTCTCGACCATCTCCACGCCGAGCCCGTAATCCTCAAGTATATCCGCGACCAGCATTTCGCAAACCCGATCGTCGTCGCGCCTGATACCGGCGGAGCAAAGACCGCCTACGCATATTCGCGCAAGCTCGCGACGGGCCTTGCCATCGTCGCCAAGCAGCGCACGGGCGACTCGATCGTCGACGCGTTCTCGATCGTCGGCGACGTGAAGGGCTGCAACGTCATCATGATCGACGACATGACGGCGACGGGCGGCACGCTTTCGGCCGCGGCCAAGCTCTGCCGCGAGAACGGCGCCAAGTCCGTCCATGCGTTCGTATCCCACTTCCCGCTGACCGCCAAAGGCGTCGAAAGGCTGATGGGCGAGACGCAGCTTGACGAACTCGTCGTCACGGATTCGATTCCGCTCCGTGCCGGGTTCGATCCTTCGAAACTGCCGTTCAAGTTGACGCAGCTTTCCGTCGCGCCGCTCATCGGAGAAGCGATCATGCGCATCCACTCCGACGAGAGCGTCAACGATTTGTTCAACCACGAATAGGCATTGGGGATTTCCCGGTTTTCGATTGCTTCAAGCCGCCTGGTTGTATCGCAGAGGCGCAGAGATGCAGAGTGGGCAGAGGACTTTTCGGCTTTTCAACTTTTTATCTCTGCTCCTCTGCGATAAGAAGAAATGCTTGAAATGCAATCGGACAATTGAAGATTTGGCAAGATGAAAATCATCGCAGGGCTGGGGAATCCCGGGGCGCAATACGAGAATACGCCGCACTCCATCGGTTTCGAGGCCGTGGAGGCGATAGCGGCGTCGTGCGGCGCCCAGTGGGAGATGAAGAAGGCGTTCAAGTGTCGTCTTGCCCGCTGCCGTTTCGCCGGGCGGGATGCAATGCTCGTGGAGCCGCAGACCTTCATGAATCTCTCCGGTGAATCCGTGGCCCCGATAGTCAAATACAACAACTGCACTCCGGCGGATTTGCTGGTGATACAGGACGATATCGACTTGCCTGTCGGCCGCATGCGCATCAGGAAGGGCGGCTCGTGCGGCGGCCACAACGGCATCAGGAATATAATCGAGCGGCTTGGAACGCAGGATTTCACGCGGCTCAAACTCGGCGTGGGCAAGGACAAGGACGACGTAATCGGCTTCGTCCTCGGCAAGTTCGACCCGGCGACACGCAAGACGATGGACCAGGTCGTGGCCGCGGCGGTCGAGGCGGCCGCTGCGATTTTGAAGGACGGGCCCGACCGCGCGATGAACGCGTGGAACGGCTGGCAGCCGGAGGCTCCGCAATGAAGACGAAACTCCTGCTCGCGGCATCCGCTCTGGCTGTTTTCCCGCTATTCGCGCAGGAAGTAAAGCGCGACGCGGCCGTCGTGCGCGAGTACATCCGGCGGGCCGTCGGCCAGCAGGCGATAAACGAAATTTCGAAGCAGGAAGGCGGCGCGAAATTCCTGAAGACGTTTTTCGGCGACCGCGCGTGGATGGAGCAGTTCGCTGGCTCCGGTCCGTTCCACGGCGGCGCCGCGGCCGCGTTGCGCGCTCTCGACCTCCTCGTCTGGAACGACGAAGACGGCTTCATCTCCACCCCCGTCGGCAGGAACGTTGCGACCGCGCTCGCTTTGAACCACGGCCACGATTTCGCCCCGGAAAAGCTCGTCCAGATAATGGAGCTCTACAGCGACTGGGCGGAGGACGGCACGCTCGACGATTCCGCGTCGTCGATGGACGTGCGCAAGTGGCGCGAGGTGGTGACGTTCGGCCAAAACGCCGAGCTCCCCGTCGAGAACCTCAAGTGGATACACGATTTCGCAAACGTCGCGCCGTCGCGCTACGGCGGCATCTGCTGGCAATGCCACTACCGGCTGAACAACTGTTTCGGCGCGAGCGTGCACGGTCCGATGTATTACAAGCCATGGGAGCACCGCTGGAACACGCAGGAACTGCGCTACCGCGTGGGCGGAGTCTGCGGGGCGCTTTCCAAGTTCGGTTCGCACTGCGCCGAGGCGCACGGCATCCGCTCGTTCACTGCGGGCCAGCCCGGCCACTGCGCATACATGGTCTGGAACTTCCCGGAAAACCGCTGGGACATAGCATACAGCGTCACGGGCCACACGGGTTCCCACTTCTCGCTCGGCGAGGGATATTGCTTCACGGCGAACGAAGAGCAGGACCGCTACTACTCCAACCCCAAGCGCATGGGCGCGGAATATCTGCGCTGGGCGGGGGAGTACGAGAAGTCGATGCGTCTCGCGCCCGGCAACTGGCCGGCGGCGAAGGATTGGCAGGACGCGCTCAAGGCCGCAAACGCGTCCAAGGGCGAGTGGGATAGATACGGCGCGGCGGTGCGCGAGACGTTCAAGACCTCCCCCTACCAGGGTTGGCGGCTCTACTTCGCATACATGGAGAAACTCCCCGCGGCGGAAAAACTCGACGCCGCGAAGAAGGGGCTGCTCGCGTTCCGCGAATCGACGGCGAAAACCGTCGAGCCGCTGTATCTCGACGAGCGCGTCCTCGACCCGCTCGTCAAGATGCTGGGCGGCGGCGAGGCGACGTTGTGGGAACTCCTCGGGCCGCTGCTCGAAGGCCAGTCCAAGACGCCGACGTTCTTCCGCCAGGCGGTGAACTGGTCCGCGGGCAAGTTGATGACGACGCCCGAGAACGCTTCGCGCTTTCTCGATATCGTCGGCAAGGCTGCTCTCAAGTCCGGAGCGGAACTCGATTTCAACGGCATGGTCCTCAAGGCTTCGCAGAACGAGGACCTCGCCATGTGGCGGCAGGTTTATTCTCTCATGGACAAGATGGCGGCCGGCAAGCGCGCCAAGACGAACGCGAGGAGCTGGCCCAAGTCGCTCAACGGCATGCCGCTCCTTTCGCAGGACGGCATGCTCAGGACTTCGACGACGTCGCAATTCGAAGACCCCGTGAACTACCGCGAGGCGCTTGAGAGCGAGGGGCGCGATGTTTCGCATGGCGCGGCGTTCCACACGGGCAAGGAGGTTTCGCCGTGGGGGATGGTCGTGCTGCCGGGTCCGGCGGAGGTTGCCGCCGTGACGGTGGTGAACGCGGGCGGCGGACAGAACGTCGGCCGCCAGGTGCCGCTAAAGGTTTGGATTTCGGACGACGGCAAGGAGTTTCGCGAAGTCGGTTCCGCCCAGGCGGTGCAGAACGAATGGAAGTTCTCGCTCCCGGCAGGTTCAAAGGCCAAATACGTCAAGGTCGGCCGCGTCCCGGAGCAGCGCGACGAATTTTTCCATCTCTACAAAATCCTGGTCTATGGCAAGAAACTTTATTGACGCGCCTTTCAAGGCCGTGATTCTCGCGGGCGGCAGCGGCGAGCGATTTTGGCCGCTTTCCACGCCGGAGCGGCCCAAGCAGTTCTTGAACGTCTTCGGTTCCGGGAGTCTCATCCGCCAGAGCGTGGATCGCCTCGCAGGATTCGTCGAGAGCAAAAACGTTTTCGTGGTGACGTCCGAGGCGCTCGTCGCGGCGACGCGCGAGGAATTGCCGGAAGTGCCGCCGGAGAACATCGTGGGCGAACCCATGCGTCGCGATACGGGCGCCGCGGTGGCGCTTGGAATAGGCCTTGCAGGAGACGGGGTGATCGGCTTTTTTCCGAGCGACCAGCTCGTCGCCAAGCCCGCCCGCTTCCGCGCCGTCCTCAAGAAGGCCGTCGTCGCCGCCGCCGGCAAGCGCCAGATTGTCACGATCGGCATCAAGCCCGACCGCCCCGCCACGTCCTTCGGCTATGTCGACCCAAAGAGCGGCAGGTTCGTCGAGAAGCCCGATGCCGAAAGGGCCAAGGCGTATTTGCGCAAGGGCTATCTCTGGAACGCGGGGATGTTCATTGCGTCGGCGGAGACGTTCCGGCATGCGATTTCGACTTGCGCGCCGGAACTTGAAACGCTCCTTGAAACGCCTGCGGACCTGACTGCGGCGTACGAGGGGCTCAAGCGCGTTTCGTTCGACTATGCCGTGATGGAGAAGTATCCCGCCATCGGCGTCGTGCCGGGGGATTTCGGGTGGGACGACGTCGGGAGCCTCGCCGCGTTCGATGAATATTTCCCGCACGATTCGCACGGCAACGTCCGCGAAGGACCGTGCGTTGCCGTCGATGCCCACGATAACATATGCGTCTCGCGCTCCGCGAAAATCGCGCTTCTCGGCGTCAAGAATCTAGTCGTGATTGCCACGAAGGACGCGGTGCTAGTCGCGGACAAATCCAAGATTTCCGAAATGAAGAAGCTGTTTGCAAAATAACATTTAGCATTTAGCATTTTACATTCCGCATTGCATTTGGATATTGGGGCATTTTGTCATTTAGGGCTCCCGGTGCGACGGAACAAGTCTCTCAAAACGCTCTTCCACATTTAAAGTCGCTGGCTCCTAATGGCAAAATGTAACAATAGATAATTGCAATGTAAAATGCTAAATGCTAAATGTATGCCAAAATGTAAAATGCTAAAACATGGGCGAACGCCGAAAATATAGAATGGTCCTCGCCTACGACGGGACGGCGTATTCTGGCTGGCAGTATCAGGACAACGCGCTCGGGATACAGCAACTCGTCGAAGAGGCGCTTGCATGGGTGGAGCGTGCGCCGGTGCGCGTCTACGGTTCGTCGCGGACGGACGCCGGGGTGCACGCCAAGGGCTTTTCGGCGCATTTCCATCTCACGAAGCCCGTTCCGCCGAAGAACGTCGTGCGGGCGCTCAACGCACGCCTTCCCGATTCGATCCGCATCCTGCGCTGCTCGTATGCGAAGGAGAGTTTCGATGCGCGGCTGAGTGCGAAGGGCAAGGAATACCGCTATCACGTCTACCGCGCCGACATACTCCCGCCGCATCTTGCGCCGTATTGGACCCATTCGCACCGTGAACTCGACGTGGAGGCGATGCGCGAGGCGGCGGCGTATTTCACCGGCAAACACGACTTCGTTTCGTTTGCCGCGAATCCGGACCGCGAACTCGAGACCACGGTGCGGACCGTGTTTTCATGCGAAGTCAAGCGCACGGGGCCGAAGATCGTGTTCATCGTGCGCGGCGACGGGTTTTTGTACAAGCAGGTGCGCTCGATGGTGGGGTTTTTGCTGAGCGTGGGGCGCGGCAAGGAAAAGCCGGAGGCGGTCAAGGAGCTTCTCGCGGCCGCTTCTCCGCGCACCGCGCGCGTCGAGACCGCGCCCGCCAAGGGCCTCTTTTTGTGGAAGGTTTTCTACTGACGGCGAATGAAAGAGCGTATTGTATGTGGTGTGCGCGCCAAGGTGGCGGATACTCTGTGGACGCGCTTCATCGGGCTCATGGGCAAAGCCGATCTCGCCGACGGCGAAGGGCTTCTCATTGAAGACTGCAACGCCATCCACACGCATTTCATGCGCTTTGCAATCGACGCCGTTTTCCTCGACGCGGACGAGCGGCCGGTCAAAATCGTGCGTGGCATTCCCCCGTGGAAATTCTGCGTCTGGGGCGGGAGAAGCGCCAGGAAAGTGCTCGAAACGAAATCCCGGGCGAACCCGGCCGCGCCGGACGGCGTTTAATCGCATAGAAACGGTAAACAAGGAACGAAACGATATATGAAGAAGGCATTCACGCTTATCGAACTTTTGATGGTGGTGGCGATTATCGCAATCATCTCGACTTTGGCGGTGACGAAAATGGGCGGACTCCGGGAGGGCGCCGCCCGCAAGGTTTCGCTCGCGAACCAGAAGGCCGTCGAAAGGGCGGTGGACGCGTTCCTCGCAGGCGGCGGCCGTTTGAACAGGCTCGATTCGCTCCTTTACGCCGGCGATGGCGGCGCGCCTATACTTGGCACGACGCCAGGCGATTTCGATTTCACGACCCAGTCCACCGCCGAAAACCGCAGCGGCTTTTATCTAGGGCCTTCCGCCGACGCCGACGAGACCGTGCGCGACCAGTTCAACGCCGGTCTCACGCCAGGCCTCAAGAACGTCCTCTGCCTCTACACGCTCAGCCCGGCGCAGGTGGCGTCGCTCACTACCCGCCTCGGCCTCAAATACGTCATGGCCGCGACGGCGTATGCCGATTCCGCCCAGACCGCGTTCCCGTCGCTCCACTATCCCAAAGATCGCCCTTACGGCGACGGCACCGTCCCTAATGCGTCCGACGGACTCGACCCCAATGATTCGTTCTGCATCGCCACGGCCGTCACGAACAGCATGACAGTCGCAGCCGTGAACCCGATGACCGACCTAGGCCGCACCATCTACCAGGCGTGCGGGCAGGAGTTGATGAACACGAAGAATTGGGGCGAGTCGTATACGGAAAGCGAAGTCCGCGCCGAAGTCGCCGCGAGCGGCGGCCCCTTGCTCGCGTTCGGCCTCGGCGACTCCGCCTCCATCGTCGGCAAGGCGGATGCGGGCCTCGATTCGGCGCCGTATGCGACGTTTGCGCAGAAGAAGTTCTACTCACGCTACATACTTCTCGTTCGCATGAAGACGATCGGCTCGGGCAGCGCGGCCGTGGTTTTGCCGGAGTTCGCCGGCGTGATCGATTGCTGCGGCAGTTCCGTCCGCGCCGCCCAGCACATCGTCAAGCGCATGTAGAAGGCAGAAAAGAGAAGCAGGAAGCAGGAGATAATGCGTACAAGCCCCAGAGCGATAAATTTCCTGCTTCCTACTTCCTACTTTCTATTTTCTCATCATGCGAAGGGCGGTCTGCCAAGCGTCGAGTTGCTTTTGGGCGCAGTTGGTCGTCACGGTTTGGACGCCGCGCGAGAAGGCGGTGATGGTGTCGGATAGATCGTCGACCGTCCAGACATGGAACTCGAATCCGGCGTCGCGCACGGATTTGACGAACTCTGCCGTTACGATTCCCCTGTCGAAATGCGCATCGACGCCATCCACGCCCAGTTCGCGGCATTTGTCGATTATGTAGTCCGCCGTGATCGGGATTTTCTCCCCGCTGCCGGTTTTTCTGGTGGAAGTCGTCAGCCAGTAGACTTTGTATTCCGGCATCGCCTCTTTCAGCGCCTTGCACGATTCCTGGTTGAACGAGATGAAAAGCGTGTTGGCCGGCGTTGCGTTCGACTGCGCGGCGAAGACGTCTTTTATCGCGGGGACGATTCCCGGACCGGGTTTGACTTCCACGTAGATGCGGCGTCCATCGCGGGCGAGCGCGAGGACTTCTTCAAGCAGCGCGGGGCGCGTTCCTTTGAAGCGCGAATTCTTCCACTTCCCCCAGTTGCCGACGTCCACGTTCTGGAGTTCGTCCCATGCGACGGCATGGCAGGAGTTGGTGTTGGCGCCGCCTGTGGTGCGCTTGAGGTTGTCGTCGTGGAAAGTGAAGACGCGTCCGTCCTTGGAGAGATAGATGTCGCACTCGAACCCGAAACCGCGTTCGACGGCGGTTTTGTAGGCTGGGAGGGTGTTTTCGGGCGCGTCGTGGGATTCGCCGCGGTGCGCAATGAGCGTATCTAAGGCGGGGACGGCGGCCGCCGAGGCGAGGCTCATCAAAATTGCGGCGGCTGCAAATGCGGATTTCTTTTCCATGTCGAAAGTTCCTTTGCGGTTTATTTCTGTTTCGAGTATCCGTCGGCCTTGGCGTTCCAGGCGGCGAGGAAGAACGCCATGCCGGCGAGGGCGAAGACGGCGATCGAGCAAAGCGCGGCGCTCCAGCCGAAGCGCGTCGAGATGACGGCGATGCCGTAGCCGGAGACGGAGGTCGCCGCGTATCCCATTATGCCCATGAAGCCGTTTGCCATCGCGGCGGCGTCGTTGGTCGCCTGCTGCGCGGCCGTGATGCCGATGAGCGCCTGCGGCCCGTAGATGAAAAAGCCGGTGCCCATGAGAAGGACGCTCGCCTGCCAGATCGGCGCGCCGTCCGGCAGCCACCAGAACCCGAGTGCGCAAAGTCCCGCGAAGAGCATGCAGAAGACGCATGTTCTCACCCCGCGGCCGCCGAACATTTTGTCGGTGATCCAGCCCGCGAACACCGTGCCCACGACAGCCGCGAGTTCGAACCCGATCGTCATCAGCCCGCCTTTGGAGACGTCGATGTGCTTGAATTCGTGGAGGAACGTCGGGCCCCAGTCGAGGAAGCCGAATCTGACCACGTAGACGAAGAAATTGGCGAACGCGCAAAGCCATATCACGCGATTGCGGAAGACGAGGCGGCGGCGGTCCGCATCGGTGACCGTGCGCGCGTTTTCCCGCCCCTCGTCCGTGCCGCGTACGTCGGAGAGGTCGAGCTCCGGCAGTCCGTCCTCGTGGGGACCGTCCTTCACGCAGAAGAAGCAGAACACGGCCGCGAGCGCCGCGAGCGCCGCCGGTACGTAGAAGCACCAGCGCCAGCCGAACCCGAGCGCCAACAGCAGCGAACATATCCCGAGCGCTATCGCCGAGCCGAACGAATGCGACGTATTCCATATCGACATCTTCGTCGCCAGTTCTTTCGGGTGTATCCAGTGCGTGAGCATTTTGGCGCATGGCGGAAAGCCCATGCCCTGCGTCCAGCCGTTCACGATCCAGAACACCGCGAACAGGATTGTGAGCGACGTGCAGCCGAAGAAGAAGTTCATCGCCGCAGAAAGCGCAAGCCCAAGGGCCATGAAGATGCGTCCGTTGAGCTTGTCGGCCCAGAAGCCGTTGACGAAGCGGCTGAGTCCGTAGAGTATGCCGTGGACGGAGAGGATGATGCCGATCGCCTCGCGCGAAATCACGCCCTCGTCCAGCATCCCCGGCTGCGCCATGGAAAGATTCTTGCGCGTCACGTAGAAGAACGCGTACGCAATCATGCTGCAAATGATGAAGCGCCACTGCGCGCGCTTGAAACGCTTTTCAACAACATTGTCCATTTTTGGTCGCCTCGTTTTATTTGTCGATTTGGTTGAACGTCTCTACGACGATGGAAGGGGGCGTCCCTTCGTATCTGGCGAGGTCGTCCCGCGTCGTCTCGCCGGAGAGGACGCATACGAAGTCGATGCCGGCGTTGTCGGCGATCGCCTTGTCGGTATAGAGCCTGTCGCCGACGACGGCGATTTCTTCTGGCGCGAATCGTGCGAGAACCGGGGCGAGAAGCGTGGGGCTCGGCTTGCCGAAGACGTGGCTCGGGCGCATGCCGTTCGTGGTTTCGAGGAGTTTCAGCATGCCGCCGACGTCGGGGATGGGTCCTAGTTCGGAAGGGCAGCAGTTGTCCGGATGCGTGGCGACAAAATCGATCGGGCGCGCATTCCATAGGGTGGTCGCGCGGGCTAGCTTTTCGTATGTGAGTTCTTTGTCGTAGGCGAGCGCGATGAGTTCGTTCGTTTCGGGATCGTAGTCGAGCGAGACTCCGGCGTCCGCGAGGCGATCTTGCATGTGCGCCTTCACTTTCTCGCTCGAAATGAGATATACCGACTTGTATCTCTTTTCGCGGATATACGCTTCAAGCGTGATGAGCGGCGTGAGGATTTGCTCCGGCGTCACTGGTATCGCCGCGCCGGAGATTTTCACCATGTATTCCTCAGGGCACTTCGACGTGTTGTTCGTGAGATAGAAAAACGAGAACCTCCCGCTCTTCGTCGATTCAATCACAAAATCCACCGCCGGTTTTATGGGCTTCGCACCCATGAAGAGCGTCCCGTCCAAATCGCACACGAACGCCTTTTTCTTTGTTATGTCGAATGCCATGTCGTTTCCCCCTTTCGTTTCCCGGTTTGCCATTTAGCATTTAGCATTTTGTCATTTAGGAGCCAGCGACTTTGATAGTGGGAGGGTTTTTTGAGGGGCCAATCCCGTCGCACCAGTACAAATGATCCAATGGCCAAATGGCAAAATGCAATGGTAAATGTAAAATGCCAAATGCCAAATTTACATATTCGCCGTCGCCACGACATCGACGCCCGTGCCTGCCGCGTCGGGGATTATCACGTCGCCGATTTTCACCGGCAGCTGCACCGTCGCCTGGTGCATTGCGAAGAGGACGGCGTCGATCTTCGCCTTCGGTATGGCGGTGCGCGTTTTGACGGGGAGCGGCTTGCGCATCCCGGCGATTCTGACGAGCCCCGTCACCATGCGGGTGGGGTTTACGACTTCGCTCTTGGCATACGCCTCGCCCCTGGCGCATGCGTTGCCCGAGACGGTGATGTTGCCGCCTTCGCACTCGACATCCATTTCGCATCCGCGCGGGCAGTTTATGCAAATCATTTTCATATGCGCACCTCCTTTGCGTAAGCCGCTGCGCTGCGGCCTGCTATTTCCGAATCGCGGCTGACCCAGTCGACAAGGTCGTAGACCCTCACCACGTTGCCGCCTGCGAATATTCCGGGCACGCTCGTCGCCATCGTCGCGGGGTCGACCTTCGGCCCGCGCGTCGCCGGATCCATCTCCACTCCCGCCTTCTTCGTGAGTTCGTTCTCGGGGATGAGGCCGCAGGAGAGGACGAGCGTATCGCAGTCGTAGTGGATTTCCGTGCCGGGGATCGGCTTGAGATTGTCGTCGACTTTCGCGACTTTGACGCCTGTCACGTGTTCGCGCCCCTCGACGTCGGTGACTGTATGCGAGAGGAGGAGCGGGATGTCGTAGTCGTTCAGGCACTGCACCACGTTGCGCATCAGGCCCGAGGACTTCTTCATAATCTCCACGCAGGCGAGCACCTTGGCGCCCGAGAACGTGAGGCGGCGCGCCATGATGAGGCCGATATCGCCGGAGCCGAGGATTACGACGCGTTTGCCCGGCATGATGCCATCCATGTTGACGAGGCGCTGCACGGTACCCGCAGTGTATACGCCGGCGGGGCGCGTGCCCGGCGTCATCAACGCGCCGCGCGGCCGTTCGCGGCATCCCATCGCCAGCACCACGGAGCGCGTCTTGTATTCCTTCAGGCCGCCGCGCGGCGACATTGCCGTCACTTCCACCGTGCCATCGGGCTGAGGCTTTATGGCGAGCACCATCGTCCCGCAGACGACGGGAATGCCGAGCGACGCGGTCTCATCGATGAAGCGCTGGGCATATTCCGGGCCGGTCAGTTCTTCCTTGAAGCGGTGCAGCCCGAATCCGTTGTGAATACATTGCTGGAGGATGCCGCCCGGCGCATCGTCGCGCTCGAAGACGAGGACATCCTTCGCGCCGGCTTTCTTCGCGGCGCACGCCGCTGCGAGCCCCGCCGGCCCGGCGCCGATTACGAGCACGTCCCAATGCGCTTTTGCGCCTCCGGCGTCACGCGTCGCGGACTTCGCGAGCGCCTTGGGCGCCGTTTTGCGCGAGAGCAGGAACGCCTCCGGCGGGAGGCCGAGTTCGGATCCCAGGATTTCGATCAAGCGCGGAGTGCAGAACCCGCCCTGGCAGCGGCCCATGCCGCTGCGCGTGCGGCGCTTGATGCCGTCGAGCGTCCTCGCCCCGACCCTGGCGCGTATCGCCGCGCGGATTTCGCCCTCGGTTATTTCTTCGCAGCGGCACACGACGCGGCCGAACGAAGGATCGCGCTCGACGAGTTCGGCGAGTTCCTCCGGCGCCATTTCGCGCGTCTTCGGCCACCAGCTGACGTCCTTCGATATGAGCGACGGGTTTTTGCGCGAGGCGCCCAGATGCGCCGCGACTTTTTCCGCGAGGTATACGCCGATCGCCGGTGCGCTCGTAAGCCCTGGCGATTCGACGCCGAGCGCGTTGAAGAACCCCGGCACGTCCGGCGCCTCGCCTATCACGAAATCGCCCGCCGTAGTCTCGTGCGCGCGCATCCCGGAAAACTCCGCGATCACCTTGCCGAGCGGCAGCGCCGGCCATGTGCGGCGCGCGCCGGCCTTTACTTTTTCAAGCCCTTCGTAAGTCGTAGCCTTGTCTTCCTTGTCGCCGACGTCCTCCGCCGTCGGGCCTACGATCACCGTGCCGTCTACGGTCGGCGAGACGAGTATGCCCTTGCCCATGGGCCCGGGGCATTGGAACATCGTGGCGGAGAACGCGCCGTCCTCGTCGCGGTCGAGCATCAGATATTCGCCGCGCCGCGCCGTTATCGAATATTTCTTCGCAGAAACCAGATTGTTGATCTCGTCGGAGTGGCAGCCTGCGCAGTTGACGACCGCCCGCGCAGTGAAGCACCTGCCGTCTTCAATCGTTATTTTGAAAACGCCGTCCTCTTTCGCGATGCCGGACACCTTCGCGTCGAAGAAAAACTCCGCGCCGTTCGCGGCCGCGTTCTCGGCATAGCGGAACGTCAGTTCGTACGGGCAGCATATCCCGCCCGTCGGCGCCCACAGCGCCGCCGTCGCCTCCGCCGAGACGTTCGGTTCGCGCCGCCTCAGCTCTTCCTGCGAGATTATCTCCACCTTCACGCCGTTCTTTTCTGCGCGCTCTTTGAGCGATTCGAGCGTCTTTTCATCGTCCGCGCCAAAGGCGAGCACAAGCGATCCGTTGCGGCGGAAGGGAACTTTCAATTCCCGGCAGATGTCCTCGAACATCCTGTTGCCGCGCACGTTGAAATATGCCTTCATCGTCTCCGGTTTCGCGTCGAACCCGGCGTGCACGATCGCCGAATTCGCCTTCGACGCGCCTTCGGCGACGTCGCTCCCGGCTTCGACGACGGCGATGTTCAAGTTGTAGCGCGTCATTTCCCGCGCCACGGCCGAGCCGACCACTCCCGCGCCTATTATTACGACATCCGCATTCATGGTATCTTGTCCCGTTATTGATATTCCCTTCCGATACGCGAATATTTTACCACGATACGGCCTCGAAGACCATATGTAAATGCTTGTATAGTTTCGGTCTCGACTTGCATATTCCGCTCAAATATGGTATAATCGAAAGCAACGAGTCCGACTATGAAGATACACAACATACTGCTGCTGATATCGCCGTCGTCGTCAGGCCGGTTCGCCGGCATCGCGAAGGTCGCCCGGGAGGCCCATTGGCATCTCACGTCTTCCAACAGGCTCACGCACAACCTCGAAGGCTGGACGGGCGACGGCGCGCTAGTGACGTTGCGCGACGATAGCACCGTACGCTATGTCCGCTCTCTCGTCCGCAAGGGCATTCCCGTCGTGGACCTCACCGCCGCCAGGAGCGATATAAAACTTCCCCGCGTATCGAGCGACAACGCCGAAATCGGCCGCGTCGCCGCCCGCCATCTGATTGATCGCTGCTTCACTCGCGCTGCGTGGTTCTCCACCGGCTGGGGCTATCAGCACGAGGAACGTTTCAAGGGTTTTTCAAGCCTCTTTGAAACGCCAGTCTCCCGCTGGGCCTGGGCGTTGAACGAGGAGCGGACCGCCGCCGACGACTGGAAGGCCCTCACGCGCTGGCTCGAACGCGAACTCAAGCGCGTCACTCTCCCCATCGGCGTCATGTGCTTTGACGACGAAGACGCCTCGCGCATGGAAGCGGTCGCGCTCGGCATGGGGCTTTCCGTGCCGGACGATGTCGCCATAATCGGCGCCGGCAACGATGTCCTGCTGTGCGAAAGCCAGATGGTCGGCATATCGTCCGTCAGGAACAACCTCGAGCGCAACGGCTACGCCGGCGCCGCGCTTTTGAAGCGCCTCATCGAGGGCGCGAGAAAACCCATCCGCCCCATCCTCATCCAGCCGCAAGGCGTGGAAGCGCGCACTTCCACCGACGCGCTCGCCGTCACATCCCCCCTCGCCAGACGCGCCAAGGCGATTTATTTGAAGACGTTGGCAAATCCGCCGTCGACCGTCCAGCTCGCCGAAATGCTGGGAGTCTCCCGCGCCACGCTAGACCGCGCCATCATGAGCGACCTCGGCCTTTCCCCGGCCCAGCTGCTCATGCGCCTCAGGATCGACCAGGCCAAGCGGATGCTCGCCGAGGGCGACCTTTCGATTTCGGAGATCTCCTACACCCTCGGCTTCTGCACCCCGGCCCATTTCTCGAACGTCTTCCGCAAGGCCACGGGCCTCTCCCCCAGCAAGTATTCGCCGGAGTGAAAGAGGGAAGAGGCGTCGCCGCCATTTTGC
>DFGB01000055.1:19962-24416 GCA_002371135.1 Verrucomicrobia bacterium UBA3761
TGAAAAAAAACGGCGCGGCGGAAAAGAGAGAAGAAACCGCCGCGCCGTAAATTGTTTATTCGTCCGTCATTTTCGCGGCATTCGCGAGATGATGGCTTCATGGGCCGCCTTGAGCACGGCCGGGTTGTATTTGAGCACCTTGCGGTCGTATGTGAGAAGACCGTTGATTTCGATTTCGACGTCGGTCGTCTGCGTGTAGATCGAGCCGCCGAGGCCTTGCTCCACGAAGTCGCCCAGTTTCTCCATCAGGCCGAGGTATGTCTTTTCGAGCCCCTCGGGCGTCTTCGTGTCTTCAATGCCGCCATAGCCCCAGTCGCCATTCTTCTTCTCGAGCGACGCACCCTGGTCGAACTCGCGCCAGATGTGGCCGTCCACAGGGTGGCCGAGCCCGCCGAATTCGCCGAGGAACGAGATTCGCCTCTCGTTTACGGGCGGCATCGCGGGGCCGCGGTAGTAGTGGTAGTCGACAGTATCGGCCGCTTCGCATTCGCCCTCGGGAAGGTGCGCGGTGGTCGAGCGGCGCTTGTCCGAGCCGGGAACCTTGTAGAGTTCCCCGCCTTCCCAATCCTGCCACCCGGAAGGACCGTTCACGAGCCGCGAAGGATCGTAGCGCCGCGTGAAATCGAGAGTCGTATGCGCAAGGCGCCAGTCATGCTGTCCCCAGCCTTCGTTGTAGGGAACCCACATCACGATGGACGGGATTTTCTTGAGGAGGTCTATCATCCCTTTGAGCTCTTCGCGGTAGAAGCCGTAGCCCTTCGTGGTCTCCCATTTGAACGAGTCGACCGCGCTTGTGTTGCTGCAAGGCATGTCCTGGAGAACGAGGAGCCCCATCTTGTCGCAGAGCGCGTAGTATCTGAGAGGTTCCACCTTGATATGCTTGCGCATCGTGTTGAAGCCGCAGTCCTTGAGCGTCTGGATGTCGAACGCCATTGCCTCTTCAGAGGGCGGCGTGAGGAGGCCGTCCGGCCACCAGCCCTGGTCCAGCGTTCCAAGCACGTAGTACGGTTTGTTGTTCAAGAAGAACCGCCACGTTCCATTGGCATCCCTGCGCTTTTCGAATTTTCGCATAGCGAACCAACCCTGGATCGAGTCATTGCCGAACGTGGCGGTGAAATTGTATAGAGAGGGCGATTCCGGCGACCAGAGGGCCACCGGCGCGGGCAGCTTGAGCGTGGTCGGCTCGCCGGGCCTGAACGCCCCTGCGACGGTCGCAGCGCCGCAGGCGACGCTCACGCGGCCTTCCTGCGTGTCGCCGTATTTCAGTCCTTCGACCTTGAAAACGAACGTCGCCTCGCCTTTGTCGATGTCGGTCGCGACGTCGTAGTCGGCGATGTGTTTCTCCGGCACCGTCTCCAGCCATACCGTCTGCGTGATGCCGCTTGAGCGCGTGTAGAAGCACGAATGCGTCTTGAACGCCTGCTTGCCGCGCGACTGCACGAAGTCCTCCGTCGGATCCCAGACCAATACGCGCAGTTCGTTGGCGCCTTTCTTTGCGAAAGGCGTGATATCGAACGAGAATGGCAGCTGGCCGCCTTCGTGGAGGCCTACCTCGTCGTGGCCGAGATACACGATGGCGCGGAAATCGACTGCGCCGAAGTGCAGGAGGATGCGCTCGCCTGGTTTCGGGTCGAGGTCGATCGTGCGCGAGTATTCGAGATATTCATCCGGCTCCAGCAGCCGCGCCACGCCGGAAAGAACGGATTCGATTGCGAAGGGGACGCGGATCTTCCCTTGCGCGAGGACTTCGTCCGGCTTGACGATTTTCGTCACCTTGTAGTCCCAATCGCCGTTCAGGCACGTCCAGCCTTCGCGCGCCATTTGAGGACGCGGGTAGTCTCGCCAGGCGTTCTCGCTCGTCACCTTTTCGCCCCACGGCGTCATCATGGGAGAAGCGAACGCCGTCGCCGCGAGAACCAGCGCCGAGGAGAAAAACATCGCTTTCCTCATTTCACCTTCTCCTTTCTTTCACGCGCGAAGCGGCGCGATTTGAGCGCGAGTTCCAATACGCGGCGCGCGCTCTGGCGCATCTGCGCAAGCGGCATGTAGTCGTGGTCGAACGCCTCCCGCGCCGCATCGAGCCCCGTGCCGGGCTTCGATACGCCGTCGGCATCGTCCGGCATCTTGACGTCGTTGCCGGCGGAGACTTCGCGCCAGAGCGGTGCGGTCGTGTGCCAGTCTGTCATCACAAGTCCGTCGAATCCCCACTCGTCGCGGAGAATGCCTGTGACAAGTCCGTATAGCGCGCCCGAGTTGTAGCCGTTGATGCCGTTGTATGCGGTCATCACGCCCCAGGGCTTCGCCTCCTTGATCGCGCGCTCGAACCCGCGCAGATATATTTCGCGCATGGCGCGTTCGCTGACGATATCCTGCTCTATCCTGCGCACGTATTCGCGGCCGTTGCCGGCGAAGTGCTTCACCGTCGCGCCTACGCCGTGCGCCTGCACGCCTTTCACGTAGGCCGAGGCGGAGACGCCGGAGACGAGCGGATCTTCGCTGAAGTATTCAAAGTTGCGCCCGCAGAGCGGATGGCGATGGATGCAAAGCCCGGGCGCGAGCAGGAGATCGAAATCGACTTCCGCCGCCTCGGCGCCGATGACGCCGCCGATCTCGCCGATGAGCACCGGGTCGAACGTGCCCGCGAGGAGCGCCGCGCACGGGAAATACGTCGAGGGCGTTGCGCGCCTCACTCCCGCCGGGCCGTCGCACGTCTGCACCGCCGAGATGCCGAATTTCGCGAGGTCCCCTATCGAGCCCGTGCCGGAGGGATCGTGTTTCGGATGGCCGTAGAGGAGCCACAGCATGTCCTCGAACGACAACGCGTCGACGAGTTCATCCAGCGTCGCCTTGCCGTCCGCGACGTCGAACAGCGTCACGGCCTTCCCGGATCCCTTCACGTCGCCGTGCTTCGGGTTCTTCGCATCGGCCTTGAAGCCGGGATACGTCACCGGGAGCGTTTTGCCGCGCTTTGCAGCAAGCATGTTCGGCTGGAGTTTGAAGCCAGGCGTGGAAATCACCGTCGCTTCGTTCTCCGTCCATTCGCCGAACAGCATTGTATCGCGTACCGAGCCGCCGGCGTAGATGCTGTAGCGCCCCTTGTCGAGCACCCACGAGCCGATGTGGCCGCTCGCGTCGTCGTCGTCGAAATACGCGAGATCGCTCTTCGGGAACGAGAGAGTCAGCGTTTCGCTTTCGCCGGGCGCGAGGAGACGGGTTTTTGCATAAGTCCTGAGCTCGATGGCCGGGTGTTCGGTATAGCCGTCCTCTTGCGACGTGTAGACGAGCACCGAACGCTTGCCCGCGACCTTCCCCGAGTTCGTCACTTTGACGTACACCGTCACGGGAGAAGCCGGATCTTCCGGGATGTCCGTCTCTTTCGCGATTTCCAGTTTGAAGTCCGTATAGCCGAGACCGTAGCCGAAGGGATATACTACTTTGTCCTTCAGCCCCGGCAGCGTCTCGAACGCGCGGTAGCCGACGTATATGTCGTCTTCGTAGGGGACATACCAGCGCGATTCTCTCCAGCCCTTGTCGCTCGGCCAGTCGGAGACGCGGGAAGCGAATGTGGCGGCGAGCCGGCCGGATGGATTGACAGCGCCGGAGAGGACGTCGCCCACCGCCGCGCCGCCTTCTCCTCCCGGATACCACGTCCAGAGTATGGCGCCCACTGCCGGATCATCCTTGAGCGGCGCGAGGTTGATTGCGTGCCCGCAATTGCAGACGACGACGATCTTGGCGAAGCCTTTCGATTTGATGTCTTCGAGCGTCGCAAGTTCTTTGGCGCTCAAGTCGAACGCTTCGTCCGTATTGTCGCGGCCCTCGCCGGATTTGCGAACAAGGACGAACACCGCCGTCTCGCGAGTCTCAGGCGAAATGGCAAAACCCGCTTCTGCGAGCCCGGCAGGGATGTCGACCGTCCTCACCGGTTTCACGTTCGAGGAGCCGCCGCCGCCCGGTCTGTAGTCGCCGTATTCGCCGAAGAGCGCCACGGCCGAACCCTTTGCGAGAGGCAGCGCGCCGTTTTCGTTCTTGAGGAGCACCATGCCTTCGCCTGCCGCGCGCCGGGCCACCGCCGCGTGCTTCACCACCGTCGCTTCATCGAGCGCGGGCGTCGCAAAAACCTGCATCGCGCACAATACTGCGCATATCGTCAACATCTTATTCATGCCAGTTGTCCTTTACGTCGAATATTTTATCATACCGAATGCCTGAAGTCACTCGCGAATGCTTGTATTGTTTTCTTTCGAATTTGCATTTTTCGCTCAAAGAAGAAAGAGGAGAAAGAGGGGGGGAGGAGGGGGATTTTCGACTATTTCGAGCATTCCTTTTTAATTTTAACACAGAGGCACAGAGTTACAGAGAAAAGTTGAATGGTTGAAAAATGCAATCTGTGTGCCTCTGTGTTATTGTGTCGGCCAGAGTTTTTGTTAGTATTTTTATCGCAGAGACGCAGA
>DFGB01000055.1:24496-52224 GCA_002371135.1 Verrucomicrobia bacterium UBA3761
GTTCTCAGCGTCTCTGCGATAAATATTGGCCTTATTCATGTCCACCACAATAAAAAGAAATGCTTGAAATAATCGAAAAATCGAAAACCACCCTCTTCTCTCTTCTCTCTTACTTCATCTTCATATTCAGCCTGAGCCTGTATTCCCTGCCGCCGCGCGGGATGAACGGGGAATGCGCCATTGCTTTGGGCGACCACGAATCGTCCCCGCCCACGCCCATGATGGCGGCGTCGATGCAGACGGTCAGGAAATCGCGGCGCGGCAACTCTTCCATGTGCTGCGCCGCTTCAAGGTCCTCCTGCGTCCACGGCCAGACGTTGAACCCGAACATCTCTCCGCGCGTCTCGATGACGATCTTTTCCTTGCCGTCGGAGAGTTCGAGTTGCGACACATCGCTCCTGTGGCCCATTTCGCACGGGAGGATGTAGTGCGAAGCGTTGAGTTCGTCGACCGTCGCCGACCACGTGCCGAAGGTCGCGGATTCCTTGCGGTCCGGGTAGTTTTCGTGCGGACCGCGCCCGAGCCACGTCACATTCGTGAACGAGGCGGGCACCGTGAATGTGATGCCGATGCGCGGAACTGGCGGCAGGCCTTCGGGGAGGAAAAAGTCGAACGCGATATTTTCGCCGCTCGTCTTGAGGTTGATTTCGCAACCCTTCGGCAGGGCGCCGGATATGGTTGCGTCTTTCCATACGCCGCTTTTTTCCGCCATCCTCCAGCCGCGGTCGTTGTCCGTCGGCGCGCGCCAGAAGTTCGGCTTTACGTCTTTTACCGGCGGCGCGGACGGCCTTTCATCGAGACTTTCGAACACTCTCTTCACCTCGAACGCGCCGGGATGCGGGCGCCTCAGCGCGTCGAAGACGCCGTTGCAGCAGAAGTTGCCGCTGTTGGGATGGTCGCCGAAGTCGCCGCCGTATGCGAGGCGCCGCGTCCCGTCCGGCATCCGCTGCCAGATCGCCTGGTCCGCGAAGTCCCAGATGTAGCCGCCTTGCGCCGAGCGGTATTTTTCCGTGACGTCGTAGTAGTCGCGGAAGGATCCCGTCGAATTGCCCATTGCGTGCGCGAATTCGCAGAGTATCGCCGGCTTTTCGTGCTTCGGGTCGGCGACGTACGACTCGATGCGCGTTGCAGGAGAGTACATCGGGCACATGATGTCCGACCACTTCGTCCAGCGCCCCTGCTCGTACTGCACCGGGCGCTTCTGCGGATCGAGCGACTTCATGAGCGTATATTGCTTCTCGAACGCAGGGCCCATGTCGCTCTCGTTGCCCATCGACCAGACGATGATCGATGGATGGTCGCGGAAGACTTCCACCATGCGCCCGCCGCGCTCAAGATGCGCCGTCTCCCACTCGGGCAGCTTCGAAAACGCGTTCGTGACGTTGTAGCCCATGCCGTGCGACTCGATGTTCGCCTCGCACGTCACGTAAAGCCCGTATTTGTCGCACAGGTCGTACCAGTGCGGGTCGTCCGGGTAGTGGCAGGTGCGGACGGAATTGAAGCCGTATTCCTTCAGGAGTTTTGCATCGCGCTCCATTTCTTCGTGCGTCATCGTGTAGCCGCCTTCAGGCGAAATTTCGTGGCGGTTGACGCCTTTGACGATGATGCGCCTGCCGTTGACTTCGAGCGCCTTGTCCTTTATCGCCACCGTGCGGAAGCCGACGGTGCGCGCAAACCAGTCGCCCTTGCACTCGAAGGCGATCGTGTAGAGGCGCGGGTTCTCCGGCGTCCAGAGTTCGCGGTCCTTGATCGTCGTTTCATGGAGCGTCGCGCCCGCTTGATCGCGCACGACCACCTTCCCGTTCGCCGCATTCGCCTCGATCGTGAAGTCGCGCAAGCCGTCCTTCTTCTCCGCGACGAGCCAGACGTCGCGGAAAATGCCGGAAAGCCGCAGGAAATCCTGGTCTTCGAGATACATGCCGTCGCAGAACTTGCGCACGACGACCTTCATCGTGTTCTTCGCGGCGAGGAGCGGCGTGATATCGAACTCGGCCGGGAGGCGGCTGTCTTCGCTGTAGCCCGCCTCCTTGCCGTTCACAAAGAGCGTCATGGCGCTCGATACGCCGCCGAAATGCACGACGACCCTGCGGCCCGCCCATTCCGCCGGGATTTCAAATTCGCGCTCGTATACGCCGACCGGGTCGGGGTATTTGTTTATCGTCCAGTCGGGATGGTCTGGCGCGGGGCCCGACGCGACCGGCGGATGGATTTCGAACGGGTAGACGTGGTTCGAGTAGAGCGGCGGGTCGAAATCCCCTTGCATCTGCCAGCACCCAGGCACGGCGAGACGAGCCTTCCTCGGCGCGTCGCCTTCCTTGCCGCTCGTCCATGTGAAATCCCATTCGCCGTTCAGCGATTGGATGAACGCGCTCGTCTCGCGCTTGGCGGCGAGTTCGGCGATGGAGCGCGCTTTCGCTTCGCTCTCGCACGGCACGACGATCGAACGCGCCGGCAGACGGTTGATTGCGTTTACTTCCGGATCCTCCCACGGCGCTTTGGCCGCGGACGCGGCGAGCGTCGCCAATACCGCCAGTGTCGTCAGTCTTTCTCTCTTCATTTATCCATGTTCCTTGTTTTATTTCAAATCGAAACTTCGCGCCGCCGTCTCTGCGGCGCCTGGGTAGAACCGCGCCGTCACCGCATCCTCGCGGACGTCGAGGTCGTAATGGCCCGCCGCGCTGCCGAAAAACAAATATTCTTTCAGCCCCGGACGGAAGAAGGCAAGCTGCTCTTCGTATGCCGCCAACTTCTCCGCCGGCATCGTCTTGCGCGCGATTTCCCCGTAGCCCTCCGCGCCGGAGGAGATCACCTCGGCGCTCGCCTGCTCCGGCGCGGCCCAGACGGAATTCACCGTCAACTCCGTGAAGCCGCCGGATTCGTTTTCGTGGCGGTAGAACGCCGTCGTGTGCGTGTGGCCGGAGAGGACTATCGCATGGCGGCGCGAGAGCGCTTCGTAAAGGAGCGGACGCGCCGCATCGCACGCCTCGCGCCCTGCTAGACGCCAGCGGAAACTTTTCGCGTCCGGCGTCGTGAACGGACCGTGCGTCACGAGGAACACGTGCCTCGCGTCCCCCGCCGCGTCGAGCGCCTTTACGAGCCGGGCGATGTCGCGCGATTCGAAGTCGCAGAACATCCACCTGTCGCCTTCGTAGTCGAACGACGCCACATGGCCGTCTTTGCGGATTTTCGTCGCGCCAAGCCGCATCAGCTCGCCGAACATGAAATACTTGATGAAATTCTTGTATGCTTCGCGCGCCCCTTTGCCGCGTATGTCGTGGTTGCCCACCACGGTGAAGAAGGGGCAATCGAACGGCCGGCGTATCGCTTCCACGGCGTCTTCAAGCATCTCCTCGTGCGTCGCGGCGTCGTCGCAGTCGCCTTGCACGAGATCGCCTAGCTGCAAAAGGAACGCGGGCGGCGGGAGCGTCTTCGCCGACGCCGCAACGAGCGCCGGACACCGCTCGCGCCACATTTCGCCGTTTCTGCGGAACTCCTCGTGCTGCACCTTCGCCCATTTGTTCGATTCGTCGTAATGCGAATGGTATACGCTCTCCGGCGCCTTGTCGTAGTGCGTATCGCCCAGGACCGCCACGCGGTAGGCGCGCGGCCGCGCATCCCCGGCGTTCCCCGTTGCGCACCCGCCAATCAGGCTCGCAACGCCAAACCCGAACAAACTTTCGAGAAATTCCCTTCGGTCCATTTTCATGGCTATACTCCACAACATAGATATTGTATCATATTGCGGCGCGGAAATCACGCGCAAACGATTGCATAGTTTCCGTGCAAAGTTGCATAATCCGCGCACGGGAGGGCCTTGGCTTCAGTGCGGCCGGAGCAGGAGACAGCGCGCGGTTTTCTCCGCGCTTTCGAGGGGGAATGGAACATTGCGGCAAGCGAAGGCCGTCTCTGCCGCAAGCGAGGCGTTCGCTTGCACCAAAAAAAGCCTTCGTCTGCGGCAAGCGAAGGCGTCGCTTGCCGCAGACGAAGGCTTTGCTTGCCGCAGACCCGGCAGACGGACCGGGAGGGGTCGATTTTGACCTATAGAAGCGGCAACAAATAATGTTGATTTTTAACCAGAGAGACCCGAAAGCAACTGAGGCGTCCGAGAGAATTTTTCGATTTCGAGATTGTTCGTTCGAGTCTTCCTTTTTAATACAGAGACTCAGAGTCACAGAGTTGCACAGAGAATTTTTCGACTTTTCTATCAGACCTCTGTGAATCTCTGTGCCTCTGTGTTAAAATCCATCATATTATTTGCCGGAGCAATATTCGTAGGCGTTGGCCTTGGTGCGCCACAGGCAGAGGAAGATGGCCGTTCCGGCGAGGGCCGTCGCGATGGTGACGAAAAGCGGCATCGCCCAAGACCCGGTGGACCCGGCGAGATTGCCGAACACCTTCCCCGCCACCGACACTCCTATATAGGAGAAAAGGGAAATGAAGCCGATCGACGTGCCGGCGAAGCGCTTGGTGGAAGTGTTCGTCGCGGTGACGCCGGTCAGGGCCTGGGGACCGTAGAGGCAGAAACCGGCGGCGCAGAGCGCGGCCGAGCCCGCGAGGCCCGCAGGAAGGAACCAGAACGCGCCAAGCGCGAGCGCCGTCGCAAGCATCATGAAGAGGCAGAGGCGAGGTCCGCGGCCGCCGAAAAGCCGGTCCGTCGCCCAGCCGGCGAAGAGCATTCCGGCGATTCCGGCGAATTCGAACACCATTATGACCGTCCCCGCCTCGCTCGAAGTGAGGCCCTTGGCCTCCTGGAGCATTGTCGGACCCCAGTCCGCCACGAGCGCGCGAATGCCGTTTATCGTGAAATTCGCCGCCCCGAGCAGCCATATGACGGGGTTCAAATACACCATCTTGGCCGCACCCTCCTGCGGCCGCGCAGAAGCGCGGCCTTCCCGCTCGCGCGGCGCTTCCGTCCCGGGCAAATCGGGGAGGCCTTCTTCCTTTGGCGTCCCGGGCAGCCAGAAGAGCATCAGAAGGAACCCCGCCGCGCCCAGAATCGCCATCGTCCAGAAGCACCATTTCCACATCCCGACGCCCTGGTTCGCCGCCCCCAGAACGCCAAGCCCCATCACGACGCCGCAGATTTTCGCGACAAGCCCGCCGCCGATCGAGTGCGACGTGTTCCAGACGCTCATCTTCGTCGCGAGTTCCCCCGGCGGCACCCAGAACGCGATCAACTTCGCGCACGGCGGGAAGCCCGTCCCCTGGAAAAACTGGTTCAGGACGAGGAGCAGCCCGAACGTCCACACGAGCGCCTTCGAATTGCCGCACGCAATCTGCGGCGCGAAACCGTACGCCACGTTGATGACGACGCACGCAAAAAGCCCCGCGAGGAACATCTTCTTCGGCTTGACCTTGTCGCCGATTATGCCGTTCGCAAACTTCGAAAGACCGTAGACGATCCCGCCCCAGAAGAGGAAGTTGCCGAGCATCGGCTTCGAGATGCCGCAGTCCTGTTCGAGGCCCGGCATCGCGAAGGAGAAGTTCTTCCGCATGAAGTAGAAGAGCGTGTAGCCGATCATCGTGGCGAAGAGCATCCGCCACTGCAACTTCCCGAACCGCCGGTTTACCGCCTCGTCCTCGAAGAGTTTCGTCATTGCCGCTTGCCTTCCTTGAGTTTCCCGATGACGGAGAACATGACGCTCGGGTAGTCGGTGGAGAAGCCGTCGAAGCCGAGGTCGAAGAGTTTGAAGTAGACCTCCTCCGTCTCGCCGCCCTGGAACGGAATCGAGCATACGGGGATGCCGCGAGAGTGGAATTCCTCGACCATGTCCCTCAGCACGTCAGAGGACGGCACGAAGGGGTCGACGGGGTCGGAGGGGTCGTAGTACGAATGGATGGAGACGGCGGAGATGAACTTGAAATCCTTCTCGCGGAGTTTGGCCATCGCATCGCGGAACCACTTGTCGGCGCGAGCGCGTTCGTCCGTGCCGTGGTTCTTCGGCCACGCGCCGAGCCAGAGGAGGGACTTGCCGCCGGGGAGGATTTTGTTCCACTCGAAAATCTTCTCATGGCTGGGGCCTGTATAATATACTTGGTCCGCGACGCCCGCTTCGAGCGCCTTCTTGGCGATATACTCCGGGCCCGCTCCTTTTTCGTCCACGAAGCACAGCCAGTCCGGATGGCCCTTTATCGCCGCGAACGTCGCTTCGATGGTGGGGATCCTGTGGTGTGCGAAGTCCGGCGAAAGATATGAGCCGACGTCCACATCCTTTATCTCGTCCCAAGAGAGTTCCTTGGAAACGTTCTTCGCGGCGAACTCCGGCGAGATGCCGCGCGCGGTGCGCTTGAGGGTCTTGTCGTGGAGCATGATGCCGACGCCGTCCTTCGTCTTGCGGCAGTCGCATTCGAGCGCGGAGCCGTTCCGCCAGCACCACATGAACGTATCGAGCGTGTTGTCTGGACGCTCGAGCTTGCCGCCGCCGCGGTGGACGTGGCTGAGGTTGAGGAAGGCGGTGCGTCCCTTGACCCAGACGGAAATGCGCCGCGCCTTCCACGCGCCCGCGTTCTTCGCGAACGTCCAGTCCGGGTGCTCGCCGCCGGAATTGCCGAGCCCGACGTCGCACGCCGTCCCTGCGGCGTTGAAGTGGTTGAACGCGAGCACGGTCGACTTGGCGTCGAGGTTGTGGACTTGCAGGCAGCCGTAGCCGAGACCGTTCACGCTGCCGGGATTCGGAGTGTCGTTGAAGTCGTACTTCTTCGCATCTCCGCCGGCGGGCGTTCCCATCGTCCTCGGCGAATAGTTGCACGTGTAGAATTCCACGAACCCGCTGGCGCCTTCGACGCTCTTCACGTCCGAGGTGTTGGTGCGCACGCGCAGGTTCTTGACGGGGATGCGGCGCGCGAGGTCCTTCTCCGCCGTCAGGACGAGGTTGTCGGAATCAGGGTCGCACGCATCCATTTCCGCGAAGGCGAACGACGTATCGCCGTCCTTGCCTTCAAGTTCGAGGAGATAGCCCACCTTCTCCACGCCCTGCATGCGGCAAAGTCTGGCGGGCGGCGCCTGGCGCATATCGCAGTTGACGGGGATGTCGTAGCGCTGGGCGCAGATATAGCCGTCCGCGAGCGGCAGCTTCTCGGCCGCGCCGAACGCGCACGGGATCGTCATGCGGAAGGGACCGGCCGGGAGGCCCGCGCCGTTGACGAGATTCGGCGTGGAGCCGTTGTAGGGCGCGAATCTCACGCCAAGCGGCGCGCCGGACGTCTTGAGCACCACTTCCTCTCCCTCGATCCGCGCCTCGGCCGGCATCCAGCCGTGCGCCATGTCGCGTATTTCGAATTCGTCCGGCGCCTTGCCGTCGCGCGTCTTGAGCCCTTCGGCGTTCTCGAAGGCAATGCGCACTTCGCCGCCCTCGACGCGCCAGCTCTTCGCGACGGGCGTCTTCCACGGGCGCGTGAACTTGCCGTACACGCGGTCGAGCACCTGATCCGCCATGCGCATGCCCACGGTGAGCTTGTCGGTCGGGTGGATGTCGTTCACGTCGCCGACGTCGTTGATCACGGTGTAGCCGCTGTTGGGGACGCGCTCCGGCACTTGCGACTGCGCGATCTGGATTTCCGCGAGCGACGTGCCCTTGGCGTTTTCATATTTATACGGAGCGAGCTGCACGAGGAAATACGGGAAATCGCCCTGGCCCCATTCACGTCGCCAGCCGCGCACGAGCGACACGGTCTTGTCGAGATATTCCGCGCCGTCGGAACGGTTCGCGCACCCTTGGTACCATATCGCGCCCTTGATGGCGTATGGCACGAGCCCGGCGACCATGCCGTTCCACAGGACGGTGGGCACGTCCTGCGGACGCCCCCATTTCTTGATGTTCTGCAAGAGCCAGAGGTCGTCGGGATGGCCGGCGGGCGTCCACGGCTCGATGCGCGTGCCGCCCCACGATGAATTGATGAGTCCGATGGGCACGCCGAGCTCTTCGAACAGCGTCTTGCCGAAGAAATACGCTACGGCGCTCTGCGACGGGATCGTCTCCGGCGTCGTCGGCACCCACTTGGCCATCACGTCGCCCTGCGGCGCGGCGGCCGTCTTGTGCGCCACGTGGAAGTGGCGGATGAGCGGGTATTTGGCGGCGGCGACTTCCTGTTCCCAGTTCTTCACCTTGCGCCGCGCGCTCATCGTGAACTCCATGTTGCTCTGGCCCGAGCAGAACCAGACCTCGCCCACGACGACATCGTGGAATACGATTTCGTTCTCGCCCTTGACGCGGAAGTCGCGGCCCTCGGCGCATGCTTCGAGCGGCGCGAGATCGAGTCGCCATGTCCCGTCCGCGCCGGCCGTCGCCGTCGCGCTCTGGCCGGCGAACGAAACCGTCACCGCTTCGCCCGGCGCGCCCTTGCCCCACACCGGCACCCTCTGGCCGCGCTGGAGCACCATCCCGTCGCCGAATACCGAAGGCAGGCTCGCGCACAACGCCGCAAACGGCGCCGCGGCGGCGGCCAGCATCGCAAGAATCAACGTTTTTCTTCTGTTTTGCATCGTTCTATTTTCCCCTTTCGAAATTACACCATATATTATACCCTTTCCCGCCGCGAGGGACAACCCTCTCAATCTTGCAATTTATCCGCCCGGAAATTGCAGAATCAACTTCGCCGCGCCAAGCCGCCGCTTCGACGCAACGGGAGGGTCGCGAGGAGAGCGCGAACGTACAAGGAGGCGCGGCTTCAGCCGCGCACCCATTTATTCGACTATGCGCGGCTGAAGCCGCGCCTCCTTGGCGCTATGGCTGCCGCTTTGACGCAACGGAAGGGTCGCGAGGAGAGCACGAACGCACAAGGAGGCGCGGCTTCAGCCGCGCACCCATTTATTCGACTATGCGCGGCTGAAGCCGCGCCTCCTTGGCGCTATGGCCGCCGTTTCGACGCGCACCCACTTATTCGACTATGTGCGGCTTCAGCCGCGCACCCCTGCCAGGGCATCCGCGGCGCTATGGCATCTCCTACTTCCTATCTCCTATTTTCCTGTTTTGGCCGCGCTGAAGCGCGGCCCTCCCGCGTGCGCCATTCCCTCGGCGTCATGCCCGTTTCGTCGCGGAAGATGTTGGTGAGGTAGGCGGCGTTGCAGAATCCGCACGCGGCGGCGATGTTCTTTATGGGGACGTCCGGGTCGGCGAGGAGGCGTTTGGCGCGAATCAGGCGCTGGCGCAGTATCTCGCTGCCGACGGACCTGTGCAGGACGTTCGCGAAAAGCCGGTCGAGCGTCCTGCGCGGGATGCCGAGTTTCCCTGCGATCTCCTGCGCGCCGAAGGGATGCGATATGTTGGCATGGATGCAAAGGAGCGCCGCGCGCACGAGCGGATCGGAATTGGCGAGCGTGTTCGAAGATTCGCGCGCGAACACCTGGCCGGGCGGCGTGACTGCGAGAGCGTCGCGTCGTCTCCGGCCGCCGCGCATCAACCCGTCCAGCAGCCGCGCCCCGTCGTAGGCGTTTTGCGCGAGATTCTGGTCGACGCTCGAAATCGGCGTCGACTGGGTTTCGCACAGAAACGGGTCGTTGCCGATGCCCATGATCGCGACGTCGCGAGGGATGGAGACGTCTTGGGCGCGGCAGGCGGCGACGAGCCGCGCGGCGTCGCTGTCGTTGTAGGCGAGCGCGGCGACCGGCTTGCGCGCGGCCGCGACGTTCGCGGCGACGTCCTTCAGCGTCCATCTCTCCAGCGTCGCATCCTCCGGCAGCGCCGCCTTGAAACCTTCGTATCTCAAACGGTGCACGTTCGACCACGACGACGAAAAGAACGCGAAATGCTCGAACCCGCGGTCGAGGAAATGCTGCGCGGCGATTCCGCCGATCTTCGCGTTGTCGGAGATGGCGCGCGGCATTTCCACCTCCGGGCACTCTATCGTCAAGTCCACCGCCGGCACCCCGGCCGCGATGATCCGCCGCGCCGTCGCCACTTGCCGGGCGTTGTTCCTCAGCGACATGATAACGCCGTCGAACTGCTCCGGATTCTCCGTCCCGGCGAGCCTGTCCGCCGTCATCAGATTCCAGCCATGCTCTTTTGCGAAACGCGCCACGCCCTCCATGCGCGGCTGGCTGTACGGAGTGATCATCAAAAGAACGTTTTTGCCTTGCATGGCGCGTATTATACCATTTGCCCGCACCTAAAGTCAAATGGCGCGATTCCGCAATTGCAGGCGACATCAATTGCAAAGCGCCGCCATTGAAAACAGGCGCCGCGGAATGGTAAAATATAATCAGCAGTCCTAAGTCCGAAGTCCCAAGTCATAAGCGTGTGCAGCTCAGAAAGAAAAGCTGAAAGGTCTAGACCATCTAGAACTTCTAGTTCATCTAGGACTTCGGACTTTTCAACTTTTCAACCTTTCAACCTTTCAACTTTTCAAGGGAGACGACCATAATGTCACGGGAAATGATCGAGCGGGCGCTGAAACGAGCGACAGACACGAAAGAATGCATCATAGGCGAAAATGCGCTTGAGGCCGTCGGCGACGTTTTCAAACGCAATTTCCCGGGCGCGGCGAATGCGGTGATCATCGCAGATCCGCGCACGTGGAAGGCGGCCGGCGAGAAGGTCGCGTCTCTGCTCGCCGCGTGCGGCGTCTCCGCGGGAAAGCACATCCTGGAGCCGGACGGCAAACTCTTCCACGGCGACTATGCGTATGTTCCGGAAGTGAAGGCCGCGATAGGGGATGGGGCATCGAACATCCCGGTGGCGGTCGGCTCGGGCGTCGTCAACGATTTGACGAAACGCGCCGCCGGCGAACTCGGAACGCCGTACATGGTCGTCGGCACGGCCGCGAGCGTCGATGGGTATTCGAGCTTCGGCGCCGCGCTCCGCAGCCCGGAGGGCGCCAAGCAGACCTACCCCTGCCCCGCGCCGCGCGCCATCATCGCCGACCTCGACGTGATGCGCACCGCGCCCGCATGGATGGCCGCGAGCGGCTTTGCCGACCTCATGGCCAAAGTCCCCGCCGGCGCAGACTGGATCCTCGCCGCCGAACTCGGCGCCGCAGAATGGCACGAAGCGGCCTGGCACACCGTCCAGGACGGACTCAAGGACGCCATCGCCGACGCGCAGGGCGTCAGGCGCATGCAGACCGCGCCCTTGACGCGCTTCGTCGAGGGCTTGATGCTCGGCGGCTTCGCTATGCAGGATATGCAGTCATCCCGCCCCGCCTCCGGCGCCGAACACATGTTCAGCCACCTCCTCGAAATGCGCAACCACACATACAAAGGCGAAATCGTCCCCCACGGCATCCAGGTGGGCGTCTTCACGCTCTTCATGTGCCGGATGTACGAACAGTTCCTCGCCTGCGACTATACCAAGATGGACGTCGAAGCGGTCCTCGCCAACTGGAAGAGTCTCGACGAAGCCGAGCGCATCGGCCGCGAAATGTTTGCAGGGACTCCGTTCCCCGATATCGGCGTCAAGGCCGCGAGGGCGAAATTCATCGGCCGCGACGCCACGAGAGCGCGCCTCCTCGATTTCAAAGCCCGCTGCCCCGAAATCAAAGCCCGCCTCGAAAACCAACTCCTCCCCTCCGCCGAAATCGAACGCCGCCTCGTCGCCGTCGGCGCACCGACCACCCCGGAGGGCATCGGCTCCACGAAGGACGCAACCCTCGCCGACGCCGTGAAAACCGTCTACATGCGCGATAGATACATGCTCCTCGACTTCCTCGACCTCACCGGCCAGCTCGCCCCATTCGCACGCAGGGCAGTTGAAAAGTTGAAAGGTTGAAATGTCCACTGCGAACTCTGCGTCTCTGCGATAAAACGAGAGGCTTGAAATCAATCGAAAAAACGAAAATTCCCTTTTCAACCTTTCAACCTTTCAACTTTTCAACCTTTCAACCTTTCAACTTTTCAACTTTTCAACTGGCCTGATTCCGCAATTGCCTCAATACCAATTTACATATTCATGCATCTTGCAATAACAATGCGCATACAGTATAATATCCAGCGTAGACTTGAAAACCGGAGGATTCAACCATGAAAATAGTTCGACATGCCTTCAACCCCCTGCGTTCGCTCGCAGTGCTCGTGATGGCCGGAGGTCTTCTCCCGGCCATCGCCTCCCCGGCCTACCTCGAAAGCGACGGCACGCAGGCGATAAACACTGGCTACTACATAAACGAGAAAACGAAAATAGAGATTGACTTCCAACTCATGGAGGTCGTATCGCAGGCGCGTCTCTTCGGGCAGGACGGAAGCGGCTGCGGCAACACGGCGGTAGTCTATTTCGGCGACTCGGCGAACAATTTCAAGTTCGGCTACGGCAATACGTTCAACGGCGTATTCCTTGCGGCGAACAACCTGCTTCGCAACACCATCGTCTACGACGGACCGCACAACAGGGGATACATGATCCGCGACGGCGTAGAGGTCGCATCCGCCAGCCTGACCGCCGCGCACGACGCGAGGGCCAATTTCCCGATGGGGATTTTCGCGGCCTCGTTGAACGCAAGCGGGACCTCGTTCAACAATTTCGCAAAGATGCGACTGTACGGCTTCCGCATCTATGAGTCCGACAAACTCGTTCACAACTACGAGCCGGTCGTAAAGGGCGGGATTGCTGGACTACTCGACTCCGTCACAGGCACGTTCCTCTACGACACGCGCACGACCGGCGCCGGCACGTTCGCCTACGGCGGCGATATCGAGACTATCGACGACGACCCCTACATCCAGTCCGCCGGCACAGGCGCAATCAACCTCGGCCTCGGCCCTTCGCCGAAACTCAAAGTCGAAGTCGATTACGCGCTTACGGATACGACGAAGCTCCAGCAACGTATCGTCGGACAGGATACGACCTCCTCGACGCCGCGCATTTCCATCTACCAAAACGGCAGCGGATACATCACGCTCGCAGCAGTGATCAGCAGCGAATGGAATACGAACGTAGGCGCCGTCAATACCGGAGCGGGCAATGAAACGGACCGCCACACCGCGATCGTCGATTGCGGCGAGCGCATGCTTTCCTTTATGACGGGCGTGACGACGAACTGGACCTACAGCGCCACCGTCCCGGAAGTAGTGACTTGCGCCACGCGCCCGCTCGGCCTCTTCGGAAATCCGAACAACGACGCCGGAACGTCTTTCAAAAGCGACAACTTCTCCACCGCCCGAGTTTACGGCCTCCGCATTTGGGCGGACGGAACGCTCCTCCGCGACCTTGCGCCGCGCAATATCGACGGCACGGCGGGCTTCGAAGACCGCGTGACGGGCAAGTTCTTTACATGCGGCGGGCTGACAGCGAGCGCCAATGTGCCGACGACGTTCTCCGGCCCGGCAAAAGAAGGCGACGCCTTTATCGAGTCGGATGGCTCGTTCTACAGCGTTGTCGATACACGCTATTTCGTGAAGCCGACGACGAAGATCGAAATCGACTACCAGCTGGCGAGTTTCGTCAATAGCGGCATTGTCATGGGCGGCTATGGTTCCGCCGCCGGAGTTTCGACGATTCTCTGGTGCCGTAGCAACTCTGAGATTGTAATGGAAATGCACGACGGCGACCACGATTCGACCGCAAACGAGCTCATTTCGCCGCGGACTCCGCCGGACCTCGCCCGCCACAAGGCGGTCTTCGACGGTCCCGGGCGCGAGCTGTCGCTTTACGATAGCGAAGAAACGCTCGTCGCCGGCGCCGATTTCCCGTCTGCCTGGAGTCTGAAGGCCACGGCGAACTGGCCCGTCATTCTTTTCGGCTCCGCCGACAATGCCTACGGCAAAAGCAAGCAACGCTCAAAAGTCCGTATCTATGGAGTGAAGTTCTACGAAAGCGGCAATCTCGTGCTTGAGCTGACGCCGGCCGTGAAGGGAGGCGTCGCGGGGTTTGTCGATGGCAACGGCAACTTTTATTCGGGCGATGGCCTCACCGCCGGCGGCAATGTCCAGACTATCGACGACGATCCGTATGTCGCGAGCCCCGAGGGCGGATGCTTCTTCGACACCGGATACACCGTGTCGTCAAATACATGCATAGCGATCGACTACATGCCGCTTGAGCAACATACGGACCAGCAGTTCCCCTTCGAAGCGGGAGCGCGCGACGGAACGCACATGTTCATGCGTACCTACGCCAACGGCGACAAAGGACAAGGCGACATCGCATATTTCTGCGGCAACACGGACAATATTTCCCTCGAGGTGCCGTTCTCGCCAAACGTCCGGCGCGTGTTGACCCTCGACGCATACAAACTCAAGGCAAAAGTCGAAACCGCCGGAAAGACTGTCCGCGAAGCGACAATCGGAGCTGCGGGCCGCGTTCCGGAAAAATCGACTTCGACGCTGAAGATTTTCAGATGTGCCACTAAGGATTACAACTACATGTATGGCCGTCTCTACGGATTCAAGATCTACGAAGAGGGGGCGCTTGTGCGCGACTACGCGCCGATCTGCCAAGGCGGAACGTATGCGCTTGTCGACAAAGTGACGGGCACGGTCCTCGCCAAGGCATCCGGTTCCGCCGCGTTCGATGGAAGCACGGCCAACGATTCGCTGAACGATTCGTTCTTCTACGCCGCGATGCGCGACGAGGACGCGTACATCCAGTCGGACGGCACGCAGGCCATCAACCTCGGCTATCACACGACTCCGAGCACGCGTTACGAGATTGATTACCAGTTTACAAATATTGGCTATCAAAACCGTCCGTTTGGCGCGGCGGCGTCCGGTGCTCCCAGCTCTGAAATCTATGTTCAGGGGGATGGCAACGTAGCATTCGGCGCGGGCGACTCATGGACGGCGCAGATAACCGGTGTCGCGGCTGATTTGAATCGTCATGTCGCCGTCCTCGACATTGCCAATCACGAGTGCGGCTACAGCGGCTACAAGATGTTCGCGTTCACCGGAGCGACTGTCTGCACGAAGACAGTTGCCATTCCTACGTGGCTCTTCGCCCAGGGGACGAATGCCACAGGTGGACATGGAAATCACTCGAAGATGCGTCTCTACGCCTTCCGCATCTACGAGGCGGGCACGCTGGTGCATGAATATCTGCCATACAAGAACGGCGACACGGTTGGGCTTTACGACACGGTGACGGGCGATGTGAAGACGAGCAGCGTCGCGGGCTCCAATGCGTTCAAGTATGGCGGCGGCCTGGGCTACGGGAAGTATTCCGGCTCGAATCGCGTTCTTTTGACCGCGCCGGAGAATACGACGGCCACCTACTCGCGCGGCGCGACGCTCTGCGCGTTCGCCCCGGGAGCTGCGAAGTACATCTGGAAGAAGAACGACATCGTCCTTGCCGGCGCGACAGGAGAGACGCTGAGCGTCCTCTGGGAGCGCGGCAAGACGAAGGATACCTACTACACCGTCACGCCCGTGTTCCTCGTCGACGGCAAGGAAGACCTTGGCGAGGAGAGCGCAAGCTGCACCGTCGAGCACCTGCCCCTCGGACTCCTGCTGATCGTCAAGTAGGAAGTAGTAAGTAGGAAGTAGGAGATTTGGCGCTGGAGCGCTCTATCTCCTGCTTCCTACTTGCAATGGCATGCAATAGATTTTTATCGCAGAGGCGCAGAGTCGCAGAGTTTTCTCGGATTTTCGCATTTTCTCACGAGATGTCAAATCAACACACTCTTTAGTCGAACTTGCAGATCTATGCACTATACATATGAAATAACACCGACAAAATCGATAATCTCTGCGACTCTAAAGTCTCTGCGATAAAAATCTATTGCATGGTAGTGTCCTACTTGCGCGAAGCGCGAAATATGCAAGGCGGAGGGCAAAAAACGCAAGCGTGCGATAGTTCACGCGCACTTGGAAATGTGATACAATATTCTCCGCAAAGGAGATATATCATGGTCACGAGACGGGAATTTCTTTTTGGCGGAGTTGCATGCGCGGTCGCGGCAGGTGATGGCCTTTCGCCTTTCAACCTTTCAACTTTTCAACCTTTCAACCTTCCCGCGGGCGCGCTCGATCCGTTTGCGATTGGCGTAATCAGCGACATCCACACCGGGATGCCGTGGTCGCGCCAGAAATACCGCACCGGGCAGGAATACCCGTGGCAGCCGGACGTCTCCAAACGCCTCGTGGACGAAATCCTCTCTCTCGCGAATCCTCCCGCGAACGTCATAGGCCTTGGCGACATATCGCTCGCGTTCGGCGAGACGGAAGACTACGCCATAGCCGCGGAAGTCTTGAAGCCGCTCGCCGACGCCGGCATCAAGGTGACGCTCGCGATGGGCAACCACGACATCCGCGAGGAGTTCCTCAAGTTCTTCCCGGGATACGACAAGACCACGAAAGTCCCGGGGCGCTTCGTCTCCGTCGTCGAGACGCCGCATGTCGATTTCATCCTCCTCGATTCGCTCAAGACGCCCGAGAAGCGCGGCAGCTATTCCGCTTGCTCGGGCTTCGAGCTTGGAGAAGCGCAAATGAAGTGGCTCGAAGAAACGCTCCCCGCGCTCCGGAAACCGACCTTCGTCTGTGCGCACCATGCGGCGTGGGATTTGAAAATCGGCAAGATATGCGCCGCTTCGCCGAAGGTCGCCGGGTATCTCCACGGCCACCACCACCATTGGATGACGAACTATCTCCACAACGGCTATGCCGCCACGGCGCGCACGATACGCATGATGGGCTTCCCGTCGTTCGGGCTCGACTTCGACGTCGGCTGGGGGCTCATACGCACTTCGCCCAAAGAAGCGATTCTCGAATGCAAGGCGCGGGATTTCTATTTCCCGAAGAAGCTTCCCGCGGCCGAGCGCCCGCCCTCCTGGGACGGCTACGTGCGCGACTGGGCCGACAGGCGAATAACCTTCAGCCTCTAGCGCTTCCGGGACCTTTGGAAATCCCAACAATCCCAACCCTCCCAACTATCCCAATCCTCTCAACTATCCCAACTCCATGCTCAGGCTCTCGATTTTTGCTATTTTGTCCGCCGCGGCCGTTTCGACGGCGTCCGCGATGCAACTTACGCACGGCAACGCGCGCTTCATTGTGCTCACCGACCGCATGATAAGGTGCGAATGGAGCGAAGACGGCCGCTTCGAAGACCGTCCCTCGCTCGTATTCGCGGAACGCGACTCTTCCCGCGCCGATGCGACATGGAAAAAAAACGGCGCGGGCATAACCCTGATGACAGGCCGGACGACGCTCGTCTGGACCGGCGGCGCGTTCTCGGAGACGAACCTTTTCGTGAACGGCGTCGCCGTCCTCGCGCCCGACAAGGAAAACCTCTACGGCACCACGCGCACGCTCGACGGAGTGAACGATTTCGCGACGCTTATGCCGAAGATGGAGAAAGGCCTCCTCTCCCGCCGCGGCGTGACAGTCGTCGACGATACGGCGACGCCGCTGTTCGTCGACGGCTGGGTGGCGGAGAGGCCGAAACGCGCCGGCGCATACCGGGACCTGACCGTTTTCGCGTACGGCCACGACTACAAGGCGTGCCTTGGCGACTATACCCGCGTCGCGGGTAAGATCCCGCTGCCGCCGCGCTGGGCGTTCGGCTACTGGTGGAGCCGCTACTGGCTCTACACCGATACGGAAATCCGCGAACTAGTCGATACCATGCTCTCGTTCGGCGTGCCGCTCGACGTGTTCATAATCGACATGGAATGGCACGAGACGTGGGGCATCGGCGACCGGCCCGACATGAAAGACGAATTCGGCCAATACTGGGGCTGGACCGGCTACACGTGGAACAGACGCCTCTTCCCTGACCCGGAAGCGACTCTCGCCTATCTCCATTCCAAGGGCTGCAAGGTGGCGCTGAACCTGCATCCGGCGAGCGGCATCCAGCCTGTCGAAGAGTGCTACGCGGCGTTCGCCCGCGACTACGGCTGGCCGGGCACGAACGCCGTGCCGTTCAAAATCGAAGAGAAGAAATGGGCGGAGTGCTACTTCAAGGACGTCCTCTGGCCGCTGGAAAAGGCCGGAGTCGACTTCTGGTGGCTCGACTGGCAGCAGTGGAAAATGGCCAAGACCATGCCCTCCTTGAGCAACACGTTCTGGCTCAACCGCGTGTTCTTCGAGAAGTCGCGTCCGGGGAAGAGACCGTTCATATACCACCGCTGGGGCGGGCTCGGTTCGCACCGCTACCAGGTGGGATTCTCCGGCGACTGCAAAGTCTCGTGGAAGATGCTGGAGGCGATACCGTGGTTCACGGCGACGGCCTCCAACGTGGGCTATGGCTACTGGGGGCACGACATAGGCGGGCACCACAATCCCGACGGCGACGACGGCCTCGACGGAGAGCTTTTCACGCGATGGCTGCAAAGCGGCGTGTTCACGCCGATTTTCAAGACCCACTCGACGAAAGACGCGGCCATCGAGCGGCGCATCTGGAAATTCCCTGATCACGTCCTCGCGCTCCGCGACGCGATGCGCCTCAGATACCGCCTCGCGCCGTACATCTACACGGCGGCGAGAGAGGCTTACGACACGGGCGTCTCCATTTGCCGGCCGTTCTATTACGACTGGCCGGAGGAAGACGCGGCGTATGAAGTCAAGAACGCATACATGTTTGGCGACGACATACTCGCCGCCACGATCTCCGTGCCGATGGACAAGGGGAAAAACGAATCTGCGCTATCCATCTGGCTGCCGCCGGGCGAGTGGTACGACGTATCCAAGGGCGAGCTCCTCCAGGGCGGCCGCACGGTGGAGCGGGAATACGCGATCGACGAAAACCCGTGGTTCGTCAAGGCCGGCGCGATAATCCCGATGTATCCCGAGAGCGTGCGCAATCTCGCCAATCCCGGCACGGACGCGCTCGAATTCTTTTTCGCGCCCGGCGGAGACGGCGCCGGACGCCGCGCGAACGTATACGAAGACGAAGGCGACGACGCCGGCTACGCGGAGAACTTCCGCATGACGACGGTGACGCGCACGGGCAATCGCATCGTCATCTCGCCGCGCAAAGGCGCGTATACGCTCAAATTCCCTTGCATGGCGCCGCCCGTTGAAGTGAAAGTGAACGGTGTTTTGCAACAGTGGGAATACGATGCCGCCGAAATGGCGATCGTAATCAAGACGCCGCCGCAGGACGGCGCACAAGAGACGGTGGTCGAATTCACGCCGCACCCGGACGCCGCCGCGATCGAAAAGAAACTCCTCGGCCTCAAGGGGCAGTTCCGCAAAGACGATGCGCTGGCGCAAGAATTGAAAGTCAAGATGCGCAAGGTGCACTGGGCCGCAAACCTGCCGGACAGCTTCCAGGTCTATTGGCAGACGCGCGCGGCCATCGCCGCAGACCCAGCCAACGTCGCCGCTCTTCTCGAACGCCGCGAAAAGGCGCTCCAGCGCTTCAGAGCTGAAGTGCAAACAGGAAGCAGGAAGTAGGAGATTTAGCGCCAAGGAGGTGCGGCTTTAGCCGCGCATCTCCTACATCCTACCTCCTACTTCCTATCTCCGGCTTATGGCCGCGCTGGGCCGTAAGCCGGAACTGCCGCGCGGTCATGCCCGTCGCCTCGCGGAAAGTATTTGCGAGGTGCGACTGGGTGCAGAAGCCGGTCTCGGCGGCGATGCAGGCCAGGGTTTTATCCGTATCGCGCAGAAGCGCCTTGACGAGGGCGAGGCGCTCGCGGGCGATTTCCTCGCCGATGGAGCGGTTCATGTCGGCGCGGAAGCGCTTGTCGAGCAGGTTCCGGTTCGTGCCGAGGGCCTGGGCGATCTGCGCGGCGCCGAACGGCCGGGCGATGTTGCAGGCGATATAGTCGAGCGCATGTTTGACTAGCGGGTCGGAAGAGGCGACGATATCCGTCGAGCGCCGGAGGCATATGCCCGCGGGCGGGATCAGCACCGGAGAGGCGCTCGGCGGCTTGCCGTGCATGAGAGAATCGAGGAGCCTCGCCGCTTCGTATCCGCCGCCTTCGAGATTCTGGTCGATGGAAGAAAGCGGCACCGACTGGTTTTCGCACAGGATAGGATCGTTGCCGATGGAGAGGATCGCGACTTCCTCCGGAACGGAAAGGCCGGCGCGCTCGGCGGCGTCGAGGAGTTTCGCGCCGTCGGCCTCGTCGTATGTGAGCACGCCCACGGGCTTGGGGCACCGGTCGAGGAGGCGCGAAATCCACTTGAGAAACGCCGCGTAGTTGCCTTGGCGCGATTTAGGCAGCCCCTCGGACGCCACCCACCTCGCCGCATCCCCCGCCTCCGCAAAAGCCTGGAAGCGCAATTCCTGCACATGCCCCCAGCCGGTCGAAAACCACGCGAGATTGCGGAAATTGCGCTCTTTGAAATGCTCCGCCGCCATGCGCCCGATCTGCGCATGGTCGCTCATCACGCGCGGCAGAGCCACCTCCGGGCGGCTGATCGTCACGTCCACGACGGGTATGCGGCGCGAACGGAACTTGCGCACGGCGTTCACGGTCGCGTTGTCGGACCTGAGAGCCGTTATCACGCCGTCGCCTTCCCATGCGAGCGGCCGCGAGCCCAGCCGGTCCTGGATCATCAAATGCCAGCCGTGCTCGCGCGCATACCTCGCTATACCGTTCAGCCGCGGCGCGCTCGCGGGCGATATCATCACGAGAACTTTCTTTTTCATACATTTTGGCAACATTCTATCATATGCGCGGAAATTTGGCAAGCGTCCGATGAAAGATGCAACATCGCCGTGACGACTTGCAATTTACATTGCCCGAGGGATGTGCTAGAATATGTGCGTAAAAAAATGCGAAGGGAAAGGCAATATATGAAAGCAAAGGCATGGAGACTCTACGGCGCGAAAGACGCGAGGCTGGAGGACGTGGAACTCGAAGGGGCGGGCGAAGACGGCATAGTCGTCGAAATCGTGACGAACACGATTTGCCTGAGCGATTACAAGGCGATTGCGCTCGGGACCGGCCACAAGCGCGTGCCGAAAGACATCGCGACGAACCCGATCATGTTCGGGCACGAAGTCTCCGGCATCGTACGCGAAGTCGGGGCGAAGTGGGCCGGGGAGTTCCGCGAGGGGCAGAGGGTGACCATCCAGCCCGCATTCAACATCCCCGGCCACGAGCTGGAGACGATGGGCTACGCCTGGCACTCCGTGGGCGGCGAAACGACGCATGTATACCTGCCGTCGATAATAATGGAGATGGGGTGCCTGCTGCCATGCGAAGGCGACGCGTTCTTCAAATCCTCGCTCGCGGAGCCGATTTCGTGCATCGTATCGGCGTTCCGCTCCAACTACCACCATCCATTCGGTTCGCACGTGCACGAGATGGGGATCGAAAACGGCGGCACGATGCTGCTCCTCGCCGGTTGCGGCGCGATGGGACTAGGCTGCATCGACATCGCCTGCCATTCGCCGGAGAAGCGTCCGCGCCGTCTCGTCATCACCGACATCGACGACGAGCGCCTCTCGCGCGCGGCGAGGATGTTCGGCCTCGCGTACGCCGCCGGCCGCGCCGACGGCGCCGTGAACGGCGTGGAGGTCCATTTCGCGAACACGCGCGATGTCGCCGACCCGGTCGCGTTCCTCAAGTCGTTCAACCTGGCCGACGTCGCGGACGCCGCGAACCCGACTTCCACCGGCGGCGGATACGACGACATCTTCCTCTTCGCTGCCGTCCCCGCGCTCATTTCGCAGTGCTCCGACCTTCTCGCGTTCGGCGGCTGCCTCAACTTCTTCGCGGGCCCGACGGACCAGAAGCTCTCGGCGCCCTTCAACTTCTACAACATCCACTACATGAACCATCACATCGTCGCGAACTCCGGCGGCGACGTGAAGGACATGGCAGACTCCGTCGACTGGATCGGCAAGGGGTATCTGCACCCGGAAGTGATGATTACGCACGTGGGCGGCCTTCCCTCGGCCGCGCAGGCGACGCTCGACCTCGTCAAGATCCCCGGCGGCAAGCGCCTCGTCTACACTCACGTCAACCTGCCGATGGTCGCCATCGCCGATTTCGCCGAACTCGGCAAGACGAACCTCTTCTACCGGGACCTTGCGCGAATATGCGAGCGCTCGAACGGGCTCTGGAGCAAAGAGGCGGAGGAATACCTCCTCGCCAGGGCGCCGGAGGTCGAAATCGGCGAGCCTGCGGCAGTTGTCAAAGAACGCAGAATTGTGCTATAATACTGCTGAAATGAACTGCAAGTTTTTCTGTCTATGCATGAGTCCGGCGATCGACGCGACGGTGCGCCTTCCCGCCGCGCCGAAAGGCGAGGGCGAGATTTTCAAGGATGTCGCCGAAGAGGAGAACGTCGGGGGCAAGGGGCTCAATGTTGCGCGGTGGTTGGCGGTGCGCGGCGCGGACGTCGCCTGCGGCGGCCTGCTGGGCGTGGACAACGCCGCGCCGTTCGAGCGGGAGATGGCGAAATACGGCATAAAGGACATGTTCGCGCGCGTCCCCGGTTCCACGCGCCGCAATGAGATGATCGTCTGGCCGGGCGGCTCGATGAAGCTCAACCGCACCGCCTTCCCGGGGCTTGTGCCGCCGCCGTTGCCAGACCTGCTTCCCTCGCGGCCGTGCGGAGGCGCGGCCCTCCCGGGGGCGATAGCGGTTCTCTCGGGTTCGCTGCCGCCCGCCGTGCCGAAGGATTTCTATGCGCAGGCGGCGCGGCGATTGAAGGCGCTCGGCTTTGCCGTCGTCCTTGACGCGAGCGGCACGGCGCTGGTCGAAGGCGTCAAGGCCCGGCCCGACGTCATCAAGCCGAACGCGGAAGAGTGCGAAGCGCTCGTCGGCTTCACGCCAAGGACGCCTGACGAGTTCAAGCGGGCGACCGAGATGCTGCAAAAGACGGCGGAGTATGTCATCATTTCCGACGGCGCGGCGGGCGCGTGGTTCGACGGCGCATTCACCGCCGCGCCGAAAATCGACGTCGTCGACACCACCGCCGCCGGCGACACGCTCCTCGCCGAATTCTGCTGGCGCTTGGGATGTGCGGACGAGCGCCGCGCGGCATGGGCCGTCGCGGCAGGCTCAGCCGCGTGCCTCATGCCGGGCGGCGCCCCGCCGCCGCCGGAAACCGTCGAACGCCTCTACAAGGAAATATCATGAAACCGGAAACCTCTTTTTCGCGCCGCGATTTCCTGCGCGGCCTCGCCGCGCTTGCCGCCGCGACTGGAGGGCCGCGCTTCTGCGCGGCCGCTCCATCGCCGAAACTCAAGTTCGACGAGCACCTCGCCGTCCTCCTTTCCGACATCCACGTCAACGGCCTCGACGCTCCGGACGGCAAGCCAATTAAGCCCGACATGCGCAACTCTCTCGCGGCGAACGTCGCCGAGATCCTGCGCATGGATCCGCTCCCGCGCCATGTCTTCGTTTTTGGCGACATCGCCCACCTGCACGGACGCCTCGCCGACTATAAGCGCTCCTTCCCCGACCTGAAACTTCTCGTCGACGCCGGCATCGAACTCACTCTAGGCATGGGCAACCACGACCACCGCAAGGCGTTTCTCGAAGTCTGGCCGGAATACGCCAAGCGTTCCCTCGTCCCCGGCGCAATCCACACCGTGACGCATTGCGCCGACTACGATTTTATCATGCTCGATTCGCTCGACGAGAAGGATGTGCCCGATGCGTGGAATCCAACCAACGGCGCACTATCTCCCGCCGCGCAGGAGTGGATTGCCGCAGAACTGCCCAAGTGGCCGCGACCGTTCTTCATCGGCGCCCACCACCCGATCTGGCAGCTGAAATTCGACAAGACCAAAAAGTCGATGGAACATATGATCGGCGCCTTCCCGAACTGCCGCGGCTACATCCACGGCCACGACCACATCTGGAAGACGAACGTCGTCAACTGGCGCAACCCCGCCACCGTTCCGTTGCTGACGCTTCCTTCCAACGGCTTCTGGGGCGACATCGGCTACGCCACGCTGCACACCATCGAGCGGAACGGCCGCAAAGCCGCCCAGGCGCGCCTCGTCATAAAGGACTTCGTCCTCAACGGCGGCAATCTCTCCAGCCGCCCGGCAATGTGGGATGCGCGCATCGAGGACGTGCAAGGCGCCAAGTGCACCTTCGTGTTGTAATTGTATTTAGCATTTGGCATTTGGCATTGCATTTTGTCATTTGGTCATTGTGGCATTTAGAGCTCCCGTATCCCCCGAACGAAGTGAGCATTGCGAAGCAATGTCGCTAGAGGGGTGTGCGACAAAATCAGTCCCTCAAATTGCTCTTCCACGTTCGTAGTCGCTGGCTCCTAAAATGGCAAAATGCAATGCCAAATGCTAGATGCCAAATATGCCGACGATGAATGGCAGGATGGCACCGGCGAGGAGACCCCACAGGGGGGAGAAGCGGTGCGTCGCAGTCAGGATGAACGTTCCGGCGCATAGGACGAGCGGTAGCGCGGAGAACTTCAACTCGTCTAGATGCCATATGCATTTGGCGCCGTTCTCGCCTTCAGCGCCGAAGACCGCCATCACCATGTTCGCGCCCACGGCGAATATGGCCCCGGCGACGACCGGCCGCAGAATCCCGAACACCGCCTTCGCCCACGGCTTTTCGCGGTTGCGCTCGAACCACGTCCCCGCGAGCGCCACGCCCGCGATGCTCGGCAGCGTCACCGCAATGCTGGCGAGAAGGGCGCCGGAGAATGCAAGCAGGAAGCCCCCGCCGGCATTTTCGACCACCCTCCAGCCGGTGAACGTCGCCGCATTCACACCCATCGCGCCAGGCGTCACCTGCGCTATTCCGAGTATGTCGAGAAACTCCGAGTGCGAGAGCCATCCTCGCGAGAGCATCTCCTGCTGCACGAGCGCGATTACCGCGAGCCCCCCGCCAAGCGTGAAGAGCCCGATTTTCGCAAACACGTACGAGAGTTTTGCAAGAAGTGAAAGCACGAAACAGTTGGTAGTTGATAGTTGGCGGTCGATAGCCGGGCTCACGGTGCGACAAACTGTCGACTGCCAACTCTCTCACAGCCCTCCCATTATGAGAGAGCCGAAGGTGGAGATGGGGGTGGTGTCGCGGAAGTTGTCGAGCGTCTGGCGGATGTCCTTGGCGAGAGTGTTCACTTCGTCGTAGAGTTCGGTTTCGTTGACGAGTTTGCCGATCGTGCCGTCGCCGTTCTTGATTTTCTCCGCGACGTCGTTCAGATTTGCGAGCAGCTTCTCGCCGGACTTTACGATTTCGGTGGCGTCGATCGAGTCGCACGCTTTTTTGAATGACGCGACGGCGGCTTCGACTTCGCCGTAGATTGGATCGTCCTTCGCGATCAGCCGCCCGAGCAATCCTTCGCCGTTGTTCAGTTTTTCGGCGACGTCGGCGGCGGAAGAGAGAGTGCGCTGGAGGTCCTTGTACACGGTGTCGTCGCTAGAGAGGAGCTTGCCGATCGTGCCCTCGCCGCGGTTGACGCGCTCGACGATTTCGGAAGCGTTGGAGACGGTCGACTTGGCGTCGGCGACGGCGTCGTGCAGGTCGTTGTAGATCGTTTCGTCGCTCGAAAGGAGTTTGCCTATCGTTCCCTCGCCGCGCTCTACGCGCGTGACGACGTCGAGGATTTTGACGCTTGCCGCTTCGATATTGGTGACAATCGCCTTGAGTTCGCCGCCGGATGTGAATTCGTTGAGGTTTTTGGCGATGTTGGAGACGTCGCGCATCCAGTCGGTGGGCTTTTCGCCCTGGAAGACGGTCGTGGCGAGGTTCTGCACGTCGCCCTCGCCTTCTTCCAGGAGCAGGTAGTTGCCGCCGAGCATGGAAAGGTTGCAGATGGCGATTCGATATGAAGAGCGCAGGATCACGTCGCGGTCGATTTCGATAAATACGGTAAGGTTAGTTGGGGAGAGGTCGATGCGGTCGACGGTGCCGACCTTGGTGCCGCGATACATTACGTTGTCGTGGTCTTTCAGCCCGCCGACGTCGGAGAACTGCACTTTTGCGACAACCTTTTCGCGACCCTGGAGGACGTCGACGCCGGAGATGATGATGGTGAAGTAGACAAGCAGGCCGAGGACCGCGAGCATGAAAATCCCGACGATCGCCTCGGAAAACGGATCTTTCTTTCTGGAGCTCATTTCAATTCACCTTTCATGGCCGCGAGGAATTCCTTCACGGCGGGCTTGTCCGATTTGACAAATTCTTCGCAAGTGGCGCACTCGACCTTCTTGCCGTCCTTTATGAGGAGGATGCGGTCTGCGAACGCAAGCGCGCCTTGGAGGTCGTGGGTTACGACTACGGACGTGATGCCGAGTTCCCGGTTCAGCTTGCGGATGAGGCGGTTGATGGTCACGCTTGTGACGGGGTCGAGGCCGCTCGTGGGTTCATCGTAGAGGACGATGTCGGAAGAGCGGACGATGGCCCTTGCAAGGCCGGCGCGTTTCTGCATGCCGCCGGAGATTTCGGCCGGGTATTTTTCCTTCGCGGCGGAGAGTTCTACGGCGGCGAGGGCGTCCTCGACCTTCCTTTCGATTTCGCTTTCAGGAAGATTCGTGCACTCGCGCAGCGGGAGGGCGACGTTGTCGAACACGTTCATCCACGCGAGAAGGGCGCCGCCCTGGAAGAGATAGCCGATCCGCGCGCGGATTTTATCGAGTTCCTTCGAGCTGCATTCGCCCACGTCCACGCCATCGACGAGGACGCGCCCGGAGCTTGGCGTGAGCAGGCGCACGAGATGCTTGAGCGTCACCGATTTGCCCGTGCCCGAGGGGCCGACGAGGGCCAGCACTTCGCCTTTTTCGACGGTAAAGCTCAAGCCGTCCAGCACGGCCACGCCGTTGAACTTCTTCACGACATTGTCGAATTCGATCAGCGGCGTATTCATTGGTAGCAGACGCGTGTGACCATGTAGCCAAGCATCAGAATGAGAAGGAAGCTGACGATTACGGAGCGCTGGGTACTCTTGCCGACGCCGGTCGCGCCCATCGAAGTGCCGAAGCCCTCCGACACGGAAACGGTGCCGATCACGGCGCCGAAGACGAATGCCTTGAGGAGGCCGACGAAGAGGTCTTTCGTGTCGGCCATGGAAATGGCGCTGGCCATATATTGGCCGAAGTCGACGCCGAGCTGCGTCACGCCGACTATGCCGCCGCCCATCGTGCCGATTACGCAGCAGAAGAACCCCAGCAGCGGAGCCATCATGATCAGCGCGAGGATGCGCGGGGCCGCGAGATACCTGACGGGCGAAATGGACATGATCTCCAGCGCCGCGATTTCGTCGTTCACTTTCATCGTGCCGAGTTCCGCCGCGATGGCCGAGCCCACGCACGCGGCGAGGCACATGCCGCAGCTGAACGGCCCCATCTCGCGTATGAGCGAGACCATGACCGCCGCGCCCAGATACATTTCCTGGTTGAAGCGCCGCAACTCGAGCCCCACCTGCAAAGCGAGGATCATGCCCGTGAACAGCGAGACGACGGTCACGACGGGGAGCGTGCGGATGCCCGTCACATACAACTGCGACATCAGCACCGTGCGCGAATCGCGCCGGACGAGGGTGGACGGGAAATACGCCGCGCTTTCAATGAATATCCTCGCGGCCCATCCGAGCGACGAGAGGAACGTCGTCAAGTGGCGGAGCGTGGCCTGCAATTTCGAGGCAGGCGCATCGTCCCAGATTGGCTCGCGAGAGATGGTCATGCGTGCGATTTTTCGATTTGCGATTTGCGATTTGCGATTTTAATCTCCGCAGAGAACTTGAGAGTTCTTGAGAGAGCTTTTCAACTTTTAAACCTCTGCGTCCTCTCAAGGGAGATAAAAATCGAAAATCGAAAAATCAAAAGCATGAAGAACGTCCGTTGCGAATGTTCTTCATGCTTTGCAGATGCGGTGTGAGATTACTCTGCCGGAGTGGGTGCCGGTGCTTCTGCGACAGGTGCTTCTGCGGCCGGTGCTTCTGCGACAGGTGCTTCTGCGGCAGGTGCTTCGACGGCAGGTGC
>DFGB01000055.1:52301-57291 GCA_002371135.1 Verrucomicrobia bacterium UBA3761
CTTCGACGGCAGGTGCTTCGACGGCGGCCGGGGCGGACTCTTCAACAACAGGCGCCGGGGCGGGCTCTTCAACAGCCGGGGTGGCCTCTTCGGCGGCTTTGGCGGTTTCGTCGATAGTGCTTGCAAGGTCGAAGAGCGAGCGCTTTTCCCAGCGCTTCACGAGATCTTCGGTGCTCTCTGCGAGGGCCTTGCGGCTTTCGTCGTCCTTGACGGCGTCCTTGATCGCGGCGAGGCGTTCGAGAGCCTTGTCCTTTTCGCCCTTTGCGGCGATGGTGCGCACGGCGCCGAGTTTCGCTTCGAAAGCGAAGGGCGACTCGGGTTTCGCATCGACGAATGCATCATAGGCGGCAATCGCTTCGTCATACTTCTCCTGCGCTTCGAGGCATTGGGCGATGCCGAGTTCGGGGATGTCCTCGCAGCCCTTGGGAGCGGAGCCGGATGTCAAGAGTGCGTTGTAGATCTCAAGGGCGCTATCGTAGGAACGCGCGTCGTAGTAAGCCTTTGCGAGGCGGAGCTTGAGCGCGGGGCCGGCCTTGGAAGAACCATAGTCCGCTACGGCGGCCTCGAGCTGCTCGACGGATTCGGCGTTGAGAAACGCATCGCCTGCGGCCGCGCGCTGCGCCGCGCGGTAGTCCTTTATTCCATAGTACCCCAAAATCGCAACGGCCACAACCGCGACTGCGACGAGGGTCTTCTTTCCGTCTTTCTCCCACCATTCAATCACGGGGAGGAGTTCTTCTGGTATTGTAGTAGCCATAGTGTTTTTTGCTTGTTTGAGAATTGTCTGGGAAGTTTCAGTCTTCATCGTCCATCGCATCGTAGAGGTCGGCCCATTCGTTGAGGACGGCCTCGTCCTTGCCTTTGGCGCGGAGGATGATGCGATTGTAGTCGAGCGCGTCGATGAAATCGCGGTTGTGGACGAAACGCTTCTTGCCCTTTGCGGGCGAGACGAGGAGCCGGCGCGGGCTTTCTATCAGGACCGACGCGGTGAAAAAGACGGCTTTGGGGATTTTGAGGTGCTCGGAGAGCGGGTGCACCGCACGGCGTCCGATGCCGCCCTTGGCGGGGTCGAGGATTTCTGCGAGCGGCGTCATCAGCACGGCCGAACGCAGCGCGTTGGAGACCGTGCCGCCAGTCTTCGAGATGCGCGTGTCGTATTCGTCCAGGACGCGCAGGTATTTCCAGAGAGGGCTTTTCGCGCCGCCGGTCTTGCCGATCGCCTCCGAGAGCTCCGGGAGAAGATCGTCCAGGAGGGAAAACTCCCACATCTGGCGGAACGCCTCTTCGCTGTGGCCGAAAGAGAACAGGCGGAACACCTCTTCGCAGACGCGCGGAATGCTCGCCGTGAGGATGCAGGCGTGGCGGCGCTTCATCGCGGCCTTCGTCTTGGGTTCGATCTTGAAGCCGAGGCGCGAGGAGAACTTTATCGCCCGCATCATGCGCACGGGATCCTCCTGGAAGCGTATGTCCGCGTCGCCGATGGCGCGGATGACTTTCTTCTCAAGGTCCTTCATCCCGCCGACCCAGTCGATGACGCTGAAGTCGCGGATGTCGTAGAAAAGGCCGTTTACGGTGAAGTCGCGCCGCAGGGCGTCGGTCTGGGGCGTTCCGAAGACGTTGTCTTCGTGAGGGCCCTCGGCCGCGTGTTCGATTATTTCGCCGACGCTCTGCGATTCGCGGCGGAACGTGGCCGTTTCGATCACCTTCGCGCCGAATCGCACGTGGGCCAGACGGAAGCGCCGGCCGATCAGGAAGCAGTTGCGGAACGCCTTCTTCACTTCGTTTGGCAGCGCGTCCGTGCCGACGTCGAAATCTTTCGGCTCGCGCCCGAGCAGGAGATCGCGCACGCCGCCGCCGACCAGATACGCCGTATAGCCAAGCGAGGAAAGACGGTAGAGGACTTTGAGCGCGTCAGGATCGATGTTTTTGCGGGAAATGCAGTGCTCCGGACGCTTGTATACGACCGGTTTCAGCCTTTTTCTCTTCAAAAACGAAAACATTGGCGCGTATTATATCATAAAAACGGGGTTGGGGTCAAGGGCTTGACCCGCGCCCCCCATTTATGGTATAATATACCCCGTTTTTCATTTTTCAGGAAGTTCATGCCATGTCGATCGTATTAGGATTGCCCAAAGGAAGCTTGCAGGAATCGACCTTCGCGCTGTTCAAGCGCGCGGGTTTCAACGTTTCCTGTTCGAGCCGCAGCTACATTCCGTCAATCGACGACGAGGAGATCAAGTGCCGCCTTCTGAGGCCGCAGGAGATGAGCCGCTACGTGGAACTCGGCCTTCTCGACGCGGGCATCTGCGGCTACGACTGGGTCTACGAGAATGGTTCTGACGTCCAGGAAATTTGCGAGCTCAACTATTCCAAGGCCACGTCCAACCCGGTGCGCTGGGTGCTGGCGGTGCCGAACGATTCCAAGATCAAGACCGTCAAGGACCTCGAAGGCAAGCGCATTTCGACCGAAGCGATGGGCCTCGTGAAGAGGTATCTCAAGAAGCACGGCGTCAAGGCGGACGTTGAATTCAGCTGGGGCGCGACGGAAGTTAAGGCCCCCGAACTCGTGGACGCGATCGTCGACCTCACTGAAACAGGCTCCTCGCTGCGCGCGAACAACCTGCGCATCGTCGATACGATTCTCACTTCGACGACGCGCTTCATCGCGAACAAGAAATCGTGGAAGAACAAAGCCAAGCGGACCAAGCTTGAACAGCTCAAGATGCTTCTCACCGGCGCGCTCGAGGCGCAGAGGCGGGTCCTCCTCAAGTGCAACGCGCCGGCGAAATCGCTTGAAAAAATCGTCAAAGCCCTCCCGGCGCTCCACGCCCCGACCGTCAACCAGCTCAACGACAAGAACTGGTTCGCCGTCGAAAGCGTGGTCGAAGAGCGCCAAGTGCGCGATTTGATACCCGTCCTCACCGCCGCCGGCGCCACGGGCATCATCGAGCTCGCGCTCAACAAAATCATCTTCTGACCAACCGAAGGAAACCTAAGGAGACTCCAGAAATGGGATCCATCAAGAAAAAACGCCGCAAAAAAATGTCGAAGCACAAATACGACAAGCGCATGAAGGCGCAGCGGCACAAGAACAAGTAAGGAAGCGGGGGCCAACCCCGTTTCCTCCATCTGGTCCGGGCTGACAACCGACTGCCCGGCCGGTAAGGAAAGGAGCAATAAAATGCCAAAGATGAAAACGAAGAAGTGCGCCGTCAAGCGCATGAAAACGTCGGCCAAGGGCAAGGTAATGCGTTCACAGGGCGGCAAGGCCCACTTGAACGGTTACAAGCCGCGCGCGCGCAAGCGCAATCTCCGCGGTACGACCGTGACCGACTCGACAGTAACCAAGACCATGCGGCGCATGCTGCAGGACTGAAGTAGTAGCAAGGAGACAGCACAATGCGCGTAACCAATGCACCAGCATCACGCGAACGCCGCCGCAAAAGGCTCGAGCGAGCCAAAGGTTTCCGCGGCGCACGCAGCAAACTCTTCCGTACGGCGACCGAAGCGGTCGACCGCGCGCTGAGACTCTCGACGATCCACCGCAAGCTCAAGAAGCGCGACTTCCGCCAGCTCTGGATCGCCCGCATCAACGCCGCCACCCGAGCCGAGGGCTTGAGCTATTCCAAGTTCATGGCCGGGCTCGTCAAGGCCGGCGTGACGCTCAACCGCAAGATGCTCAGCGAAATCGCCATCAACGATCCCGCGGGCTTCAAGACGCTCGTCGAGACGGCCAAGAACGCCTGATCGCCAGACTGCGACAACATCCTTCCATTCGGTTGCAGAACCCAGAAACGCCGGACGGCCCCGCCGCCCGGCGTTTTGCTCTTTGAAGTGGGAAGTAGGAGATGTGCCATAGCGCCAAGTGGCCCTCGCGCTCTCTCCTACTTCTTACTTTCTACTTTCTACTTCCTACTCCCTACTTCGGCCGCGCTTCAGCGCGGCCGCGAAGCGGCGTGGCCTTGACGCGGGCAGGCGAAATATGGTATAATTTACAAAAAGTTTCATCTACAAGAAAGGAAACAAAAATGCAGATCATCGAAGTGAAGGCGCGTGAAATCATCGACTCGCGCGGCAATCCGACGGTTGAAGTCGACGTGATTCTCGAGGACGGCACGCTTGGCCGCGCTGCGGTTCCTTCGGGCGCCTCCACAGGTGTGAACGAAGCTCTCGAGCTTCGCGACGGCGATCCCAAGCGCTACCTCGGCAAGGGTGTGCAGAAGGCCGTCGACAACGTCAACAAGATCATCGCCCCGAAGCTCATCGGTCTTTGCGCGTGCGATCAGCGCGGCATCGACAAACTCATGCTCAAGCTTGACGGCACGCCCACCAAGTCCAAGCTCGGCGCGAACGCGATTCTCGGCGTCTCCCTCGCCGTCGCCAAGGCCGCCGCGAATTCGCTCGGCATGCCTCTCTACCGCTACATCGGCGGCACCAACACCTACACCCTCCCCGTTCCGATGATGAACATCATCAACGGCGGCGCCCACTCCGACGCTCCCATCGCGTTCCAGGAATTCATGATCCGTCCCGTCGGCGCCAAGACGTTCAAGGAAGGTCTGCGCTGCGGCGCCGAGGTGTTCCACAACCTCAAGAAGGTCCTCAAGGCCCGCGGCCTCTCCACGGCCGTCGGCGACGAAGGCGGTTTCGCCCCCGCTCTCGACTCCATCGAGGACGCTCTCGACTGCATCATCGCCGCCATCAAGAAGGCCGGCTACAAGCCCGGCAAGGACGTCACGATCGCCATGGACTGCGCTTCCAGCGAGTTCTACAAGGACGGCATCTACGACTACACTTGGAAGGAAGGCAAGAAGGGCAAGAAGCTCGACTCCGCCGCCCAGGTCAAGTATCTCGAAGAGCTCGTGAAGAAGTATCCTATCGATTCCATCGAAGACGGCATGGCCGAAGGCGATTGGGACGGCTGGGTTGCGCTCACCAAGGCGATCGGCTCCAAGTGCCAGCTCGTCGGCGACGACCTCTTCGTCACCAA
>DFGB01000055.1:57433-62122 GCA_002371135.1 Verrucomicrobia bacterium UBA3761
AGACGCTCGACGCGATCGAGATGGCCCATCGCGCCGGCTACACGTCCGTCACCTCCCATCGCTCCGGCGAGACCGAGGACGCGACGATTGCCGACATCGCAGTGGCGACGAACTCCGGACAGATCAAGACCGGCTCCATGTCCCGTACCGACCGCATCGCGAAGTACAACCAGCTCCTCCGTATCGAGGAAGAGCTCGGCGCGAAGGCCGTCTACGGCTACAAAAAGGTCAAGTAAGACCATCACACGGGAGGGTCGCGAAGAGTCGTGACCGTCAAACAGGAGGGTTGCGAAGATTCGCGACCCTCCTGCTTTTTATTTCCTTTCCCCCGGAGCAACAGAAAATGTTGCCAGTGCCAATATCCAATTCCAAAACACACGGATTTGACCGGACCTGACGGCCCTCGCATCGTGTGCCGCATCAGCGGCGAACCTCGGCATAACGAACCTCGACGATGCCAAACGCATGGAGAAGGACGACACGAGCCGCGCCTACTTGACGTTCGGGGCTGGCGCCCGGGGTTGGCGTTCAAGCATTGTGTACAACATGGCGTTCGAGGCGCGGGAAAAGAGTCTGCGCCAAAGAGAGACCGGGTCTGCGCCAGACAAAGGTCGCGACTGCGCCAGACAAAGGCCGCGACTGCGCCAGACAAAGGCCGAGTCTGCCCGAAAGAATTGAATTGCTTGGGGGGCGCTCTGAAAAAGGTTCCCGTGGTATGCAAAAACGCGCCGGAGGGGTTGCCTCCGGCGCGTTTTTGCGTATTCTATAATTCCGGCTTAGAACCCGTACATAAACAAGTCTTTCGTGCTTGAATGCGATCTTGATTTGAAACCTGCCGCCGGATAGCCGACAGGGTGGTTGAGGTGAAGGATTGTCGTGTCGGGAAGCCCGAACGCTTTCTTGAGCGCGTCGTTGTCAATCGAGCGTCTGCAGACGGTGGCGAGTCCGTCTGCCGCGATGAGTAGCGAGACGGGAGCTGTAGCGGCAGACTTCTGCTGCCCGGCATCAGCGACTCGATGTCGCTCTCGAACTGTTTTTCATTGTCGTTCATCTACTCGGCCCCTTCTTTCTCGACGGTTTCCCGCACGAGGCGGTCGATATTGCCTGGAGTCATTCCCTTGTAGTTGATTTCGGCCGCACCGTCGCCGGTGATCAGCTGGGCGATGCGGTTGAGAACGCAGGCATCAAAGCGCGTCATAGGCTTCTCGGCCGTCTGGTACTGCCAGGCGGACGGGGCGAGCAGCAGCAGCTTGCCGTTTGCCGTCTTGTCGAAAAGTTTCCCTCCCGGCTTGCAGAGCGGCGAGAAGCCCATGTTTCTCAATGCAATGACACTGCCGCCGGAGGAAAAGGCGAGCCTCGCGATCTCGCGCTCGCCGTCTGAAATGCATGGCGAAACCAATACCGCTCCATGCTTTGCCGCAGCGAGCAGTTCATCGCGCTTTTCTTCGAATTCGGGCGTTGCGACGGCGACCAGCGGCTCGCCGTTTTCATCGCGCTCGATCTTCTTGCCGCCACCCGGCTTTGGCACGCGCCGATAGGCGAAAATCGAGCGCGAGCACTGCACCTGCAATTTGCTTGGCTCGTCGAGCAGAAAGTGGTTGCCAATCGCCGAAAATCGGCCGGTGAAACCGGGCGCTCCAGCGCCCGGCACGGAACAGGGGAAGCATTGCGGCCTGTTCTGTGCTTGGGGCGGCAGCCCCAAGTCTAAGCACAAGTTCCTCCTCACTTTGAAAAGATCGGGGCAAAGCCGCTTGATGGCGAGCCTGCGCGGATTGTCGCGAAGGTAATCGAACATCGCCTGAAGCTGGCCCTCGTGAAATAGAATCGTATCTTGAAAACCCTCCGCCCAAAGCCCCGGTTTGCCGATTGCGGCCTTTGAGCTGCCAGCCTTGAAGCCGCCTATCACATTGCCAAGCGGTTTTGCCATCTGGCGCAGCACCTGAATGATGAAGTGAACGTGATCGGGCATTACCTGCATGAAAAGCGGCTTTACATCCGGGTGATGAGCGGCGATTTCGCGCCACTCGCGCATCACCGCCTCGCCTGCGCTCGAGAGGGCGATGTAGCTTGAAGCTGCCGCTTCAAGCACAGAACGCGCCCCGGCCTGTTCTGTGCCCGAAGCGGCAGCTTCGGGTATTGCCAGCCGCCCCAGCGCTTCGCTGCGCCGATCGGCCAAAACAAGCGTAATCTGGTAGATGCACGGCTGGCGATAATCCCACCCCCGGCATCGCCTAAGCATTGATGGCTTCGTCTCGCGCCTAAACTCCACCTATGCCACCTCCCGCTTGCCTGCCACCACCTCGAAGATGAGCGACTTCTCGTATGATTCCAAATCTGCAATCAGCGCCTCTTCCAGAGATTGCCGTAATTCAATGTCACGCATTCTACTCCCGTTTTGCCGCATATTTTACCATAAACTGGTTTATAAAAGCAAACATAATGTGTATTCATCTCTCTCTCAATCCACGCCATTCGGCGGGAATCTCGACCCCGCGCGGCACTTTCGCAGGGCCTTGCGGCTGCTTCGCAGTTCGCGCTTCGCGCTCTACACCCGTCGCAAATTCTTCTGCGTCAAGGGGTGCGCAGCTTAAATCCGCACCTCCTTGCCGCTACATCTCCTCCTTCCTGCTTCCTGCTTGCGCGAAGCGCCCGCGCTATTGCGCGGCAATGAGAAAATGTGGTATAATGTGCGCAGAAGAGGTAATCTATCGGGCGCTGAAGTGTATACGAGGCAGAAAAAGCAAGCGCCGGAGAGGCCCTGAAAGGAGTAGATTATGAGCGGACACAGCGGATTCATGCCAATTGGCAACAACATGCCGGTTCCACAGGTGAACATCGGCGGGGTCGAGAACGTCCAGCCCGGAAACGTCAATCCCCAGGTGGTCGAGGGCGGTGACGCGCCGCAGGAAGAGGCGCCGGTGCAGACGACTTCCGCGGCGGAGCTCGCCCGCGAGCTCGACATCCTTTTGCTGCAGGCCGGGAAGGCTTCTGCAAAGGGCATCGACGCAGCCGCGCTCAAGGCGCAGGTCAAGGACATGGGCCTCGGCAAGAAGGAAGTCAAGAAGTTGAACGAGCTCATCGAGAATGCCGACAAGACCATGAAGGCGCTCGACTCGTTCACCGGCCGGAATCTCGCGACGGCGGCGATGATGACCCTCGACAGCGGCTATGCGTGGGACGAGAGTCTCCCCGCCGGCAAGGCGATCAAGGCATTGCTTCCGCTGCGAACCTTGCTAAAGTCAAATCGGTTGGACGAGTTCTTTCGTTACATGGTAAAAGACCTCTCGCAAGTGGAATTCGCTGCCTAGCGCCAAAGAATATAGCTAGCGACCTATTGCCTCTGCATGAAAATCTCGTCACACCCATTGTGATTGGCTTGACTGGAGAAGACGTGCCGTGGTATAATTGCGGCATACTCCATCAAGAAGAAAGGATTCACTGCGTAAAACATGAAGAACCTGTGCCGATTGCTGTCCGCCGCGCTGCTGGTCTTTGCGGTGGAGACCGCGAAGGCGGAGCCGCAGCCGCTCACGCTGGCGGATCCGTTCGTGCTGTCGCACGGCGGAAAATACTACGTCTACGGGACATGGAGCGGAAACGGAATCGCCGTCGCCGTTTCGAGCGACCTGCGCACATGGAAGCTCGGCGGGGGACGCGCGGCGGAAGGCCTTGCCCTGCACAAGGACGACTCGTACGGCGATCATTCATTCTGGGCTCCCGAGGTCTACGAGCGCGACGGAAAGTTCATCATGTTCTATTCCGCGCAGGAACACGTCTGCGCGGCGGTCGCAGACTCGCCGCTCGGTCCGTTTCGCCAGGCGGAGAAGAAACCGCTTCTCGAGCGGAAGGGGATAGACAATTCCCTCCTTGTCGACAGAAGCGGCCGCGCGTGGATGTATTATGTGCATTTCGACAGAGGCAACACGATTTGGCTCGCCGAGCTTGAAAAGGACTGCCTTCATGTAAAGCCGGGGACGGAGCGGATGCTCTTCCGCGCCACCGAGCCGTGGGAGATGAACTCCGTAGTCGAAGGACCCTTCGTCGTAAAGTGCGGCAGGAAATACGCGCTCACGTATTCCGCGTGCGACTTCCGCAATCCGGACTACGCCGTCGGCGTGGCATTCGCAGACAGGCCGGAGGGCCCGTGGACGAAAAGCGCGGCGAACCCGATCCTGCGGCGTTTCCGCGGACTCGAAGGCACGGGGCACCATTCGCTGTTCAAGGACAGGGACGGAAAATGGCGCATCGTCTTCCATGCGCACTGTGCGCCGGGCAAGGTAGCCCCGAGACGCACCTACATCGCCGACCTGATCGTCCGCGGCACATCCGCCGCGCCGGAGCTGTCCGTCGGCGGAGAACTCATCGCGTGCATGATCGGCGAGTGAAGGCGAAGGCAATGAGATTTTCAATTTCTGATTCCCTGAGGATAGGATGGGAGTCGGCGAAGACGAACAGGCTGCCGATGGCGGTGCTGTGGACCATTGCTGCGATCCTTGCCGTTTCGTACTACTGTGTCCCGCCCGTCGCGCGCGCGCTGGTTCCGCTGGCTGACTGGCAGACGAAATGGGGGCCCTGGGCCGGCGCGACGAACCAGATGTTCTTCTGCGGCGTCGTTCCGGGACTGTTCATGCTGCTTGTGAAGGCGGTCCGTCCCGATCGCGCTCTGCCGAAAATCGCGCTTCAGACGCT